>JABWAT010000006.1 GCA_013360915.1 Bacteroidota bacterium | reverse complement strand
AAATACATGTGATTGGTAAAACCCGGACCCTGAGGTTCTCGAAGGGTGAGGGGTTTTTCCCAGTTAAAAGTTAAGAGTTAAGAGTTAAAAGAAAATACAAGTGATCGGTAAAACCCGGACCCTGAGGTTCTCGAAGGGTGAGGGGTTTTTCCCAGTTAAAAGTTAATAGTTAAAAGAAAATGCGAGTGATCTTAAAAACCCGGACATTGAGGTTCTCGAAATGACCGGGTTTTTCCCAGTTAAAAGTTAAAATAATTCATTAAAAAACCGTTAAATGAGCAACCAGCGATCAGAGAACAGGCACTGACGGATTTTCACCTCCTGTCTCCTGACTCCTGTCTCCTGACTACTGAATAATATGTCACAAACTGCAATACAAGTCGACAACATTTCCAAACTTTACCATCTGGGTAAAAAAGCGTCCGGTTCCCTGCGTGAAACCATTTCGGCAGCTACCAGCCGGCTCCTTTCACGTAAAGACCACGAACAACCCGATGAGACCGAGTTCTGGGCATTGAAGGATATTTCCTTCACCGTTAACCAGGGAGATGTGGTTGGGATTATTGGCAAGAATGGGGCGGGAAAAAGCACCCTGCTGAAAATTCTTTCCCGAATTACCGAACCAACCACCGGACGAATTCTGATCAATGGCCGGGTCGGCTCCCTGCTCGAAGTCGGGACCGGATTTCACCCCGAACTTTCCGGTCGGGAAAACATCTTCCTCAACGGATCCATTCTGGGAATGCGGCGCAGCGAAATTCAGGCCAAATTTGATGAAATTGTTGAATTTTCCGGCATAGAGAAATTCATCGATACTCCGGTTAAACGGTATTCCTCGGGAATGTATGTGCGACTGGCATTCTCGGTTGCAGCCCATCTGGAACCCGAAGTCCTCATCATTGATGAAGTACTGGCTGTCGGCGACGCCGAGTTTCAGAAAAAGTGTCTGGGAAAAATGCAGGATGTGGCCGGTCATGGCCGTACCGTCCTGTTCGTCAGTCATAATATGACGGCGGTCAGGAATTTGTGTACCAGAGGCGTGTTGCTGTCTTCGGGAAAGATTAAAAGCATCGGCGCCGCATCGGATGTCATCAGCCACTACGAAGAAATATACCTTGAGACCGAAAACCGGCTGAAATTCCAGCATCCGCATCCGGACCGGGAAAAAACCCAGATAACCACCGTTCACCTGACAGTGGATAACTCCACCATCAGCAAAGTGCCTGGAAATCGAATTGATTCCTTTTCAAAGCTGTCTGTTGACTTTGAACTGAATGTAACCGAAAAACGACCGGGTGTTACAATCGGATTTTACCTGTACCGCAATGACGAACATTTATTTACCAGTTTCGATACGGATCAGAATCCGGATCTGCTGAATCAGATACGCACCGGTGCATTCAGATTGCATGTAAACCTGCCCTCTCCTCTGAAAGCCGGACATTACCACATGGATGTTTTTGTCGGATATCTGAATGGCTCTCCCGTTGATTTTCATGAAAAAGCACTTGTTTTTCAGGTCGAGGAATTGTCCTTTGACCCGGCATTTCACTCCATGTCAGAAAAACGACGTGGTGTCATCCCGGTACTAAACAAATGGCAACAGGTTTAAATGACAACCTCCCCCATTTCCAGACTGCTGATTGATTGTAAATCAGAAATACTCGCTGCCCTGCCCGGCATCCTGGAAAAACGTTTTCAGTTTTCTTTTAAACCGGATAACAGTCCGGTAACCCAGTCTGATGTACTCATCGAAAATCTGATCATCGCCTTTTTTAAAAAGTGGGATCCTGATATTCAGGTTATTGCAGAAGAATCGTTCCGGAATCATTCACCGCTGCCATCAGGCAGAATTCTGGTCATCGATCCCATTGATGGAACCGAAAATTTCCTGTCCGGACTGAAGGAATGGGGTGTCTCGGTGACAGTCTGGAACCAAGGGCTTCATGAAGGAAGCATGTTGCTTCTTCCCGAATTGGGTGAGGCGATTATTTCGGGTGAACCGGTCAGCCGGTTTAATTCACGGATTACCGGTTTTTCTTCTTCTTTCAACGAAGCAATTGCCGACGGAATCCGGTCTGCGGCCGAGTATCGGGTGACCGGTTGTGCAGTGTATAATCTTTTCTGTGTCATCACTGGCAGGTTTCACCGGTTCGTGAATCCGAAAGGTGCCTACATCTGGGATTTGTTACCCGGCATCATGCTGGCCCTGGAGCATGGCTGCCTGGTTAATTTAAACGAACAATCCTTCGATGGAACTCATTTTCTGGACCCAACCTGCCGGTATCGGGTCGACATCACCAATCCGAACTCCATCCTGAAAGTCTGATATGGAAATCACCTTATCACATCTCGACACACATCTTGAACATCTGGCATCGTCCTACACCACCGATACCATCTTTATTCTGGGAAAGGGACCCAGTATTGACCAGATTGATCCATCGATTTTTAAAAATTGTTTTACCATCGGAATCAATGACTCTGAGCGGATTCATCCTGTGGATGTTTCCATCTTTCATGCCGATTGGGCAGAAAAGGCAGTCTCTGAAAACGGTCAGAAATCCAGGTTTTATCTGATGGCCGGTCAGCCCTCCCTGCTGACCCGTGATTATTCTGTTCTTCCGTATATCCCCCTTACTCAGGCTTCGTCTGACCTGATCATGCAACGTTTCCTGGCGGACTCACTTGAGATCGAGGACATCATGTTCCTGTCTGCCCTGAAGGTGGCCCGGAAAATTGCCGACATCCGGAAAAGACCGCAGACGGTGTACCTGGCCGGATTCGATTTTGATCTGAACGCAGGTTTCAGCACAAAACTGGGGAAAGTATATGCAACCGAATCGTTCGAGGAAGGATCGATCCGCGTTCTGATTCAGGAAAATTATTTTCTGAGTGCGCTGTATTTTCTGAAAGAGTCAAACCTGCGTGTTTTTCATGTGGGAGGCCGTCCCTACAGCGCACTGTCACCTGCTGAACTCAATTCAAGACACTCGAAGACTTATGCAAAAAGTCAGTATGTCGGCAATGTTCTGATTGTGGCCGAACTGACAACCAACCATTTCGGCGACCGGATGCGTCTGGAAAGAATGATCAGAGCCAGTAAATCGGCTGGTGCAGATTTCATCAAATTACAGAAACGGGACGTGGACTCTTTCTACACACCCGACCAATTGAAATCTCCCTACTTTTCCCCCTTTGGAAACACGTTTGGTGATTACCGGTACCAGCTTGAACTATCAAAGGACGATTTTGCCTTTGTCGATCAGCTTTGTAAAGAAATCGGGATCGGATGGTTTGTTTCGGTGCTTGATGAGCCCTCTTTCTATTTCATGCTCGATCTGAAACCGGCCATGATCAAACTACCAAGTACCATTTCTGAGAAAAAGGATTACCTGAAGTTTGTGGCCGGTCATTATCATGGTGATCTCGTTCTTTCCACCGGAATGACTACCATGGATTATGAGCAGTTTGTCATTGAAAATTTTAAAACCAACAATAAATTGTATCTGCTGCAGTGCAATTCTGCCTATCCCACACCCCTGCACGACTGCCATATCGGGGTGATCAGGCATTACCATGAACTGTCCCGGCAATATCCAAGAATCATACCCGGCTACTCCAGTCATGATCTTGGCTGGAAGGCTTCTGCATTAGCGGTTGCTGCAGGTGCCAGAATGCTCGAAAAGCATGTAAAATGGGGCAACACTGAATGGGCACATTTTGATGCCGTGGCGGTGGATCTCACCACTCAGGCCTTTACAGAATATGTGGATCATGTTCGCGAAGCCGAGCTGATTGTAGGCAGTGAAATCAAAACCATTCAATCCAGTGAGCACCACAAATACTAAAACCATACATATAGGAAGTTAAATATGCAGATTAAAAGTCTTTTCTCTAAACCTATATATGAATACAATAAGGTCCAGTTTTTTATTTCACTTTTAAGAAGAAATTCAAAGCTACAATTAAATCAGAGTGATAATCGTAAATACCTTAACGTTGGTTGTGGAGCTAATATTTATCCACAATTTGTAAATCTTGATTGGCAATGGAGACCTGGTGTTGATTACTGTTGGGACATTCTTCGTGGATTACCGTTTAGCAATGAACAATTTATTGGAATTTACTCCGAGCACTGTCTTGAACACCTTCCTTTTGATCGAATTCAATTTGTTTTAAGTGAGTTTTATAGGGTACTAAAAGCTGGGGGAGTTGCACGCATTGTTTTGCCTGATGGACAAAAATATATTGAAACATATTATAAAAGGATGAACGGTGAATTTGTTGAATTCCCATATGAAAATGATTTAACATTAAAAACCCCTATGATGCATGTCAATTCTGTATTCCGATATCATGGGCATTTGTATTGTTACGATTTTAATACATTGAAGTTATTACTTGAGGAAATTGGATTCGTTAATATTGTTAAATCCGGTTTTAACGAGAGTCAGGACTTAAATTTCAAATGTGACACAAAACACAGGGAAAATGAATCTCTTTATCTCGAATGCACCAAATGAATTAGCAATATTGAAAATATCTGCATACGTGAATTGGAAATATAATTGACCGTATTATTTATGCAATATTACATTGCTTTTTTAATTTTACTTGTCTTTTTCTAAATTAGTTTTAACCCAATTACCATGAATCATAATCTGGTTGCAGTCATACCTGCAAAATCAAACTCAAGTCGGGTTCCTAATAAGAATTTCAAACCATTTTATGAAAGCCAGTCTTTGCTGGAAATAAAAATCAGACAGGCATTGGATTCTGGTATTTTTTCAGAAATCTATGTTTCCAGTGATTCTGATGAAGCCCGGCATATTTCTGAGCGACTGGGCGTTAAATTTCTACTTCGTGACTTTTCTTTATGCGTCGATGAGACACCATGGGGAACTGTTTTGCGTGGTATTCTGAATCAGGTCCCGGTCAGTCAGGACACATTGATTGGATGGTTAATGCCAACCTCACCTTTGTTTTCTGATTTCAAATCTGCTTATGCACGCCTCTTAGCTGAGCCTGAAAAGGATTCATTATTAACAGTGACACGTTTGAAACACTTTTACCTGAACGCTGATTATATTCCAATTAATCATCAATGGGGAGTCTGGCATTCCTATTCACAGGGAATCCGTCCCATTTTCCACATGAATCTTGCCTTTTTTATTTCACCAAAGAGTATGATGATGGACAATCAATACCAGATCGGGAATAAACCCATCTTTTATGAAATTGGTCCGATTGAAAGTCAGGATATTGATACGCCGACAGAGTTCGAAACCTGTCAGGTTCTTTATCAGGCAATTATTCAGAAACGAATCACACTGTAAACCAGATGGTTATAAAGATTACTCCTGCCATTTTAAACCTGCTTGAAGAAACCGGAGTTGCCCATCAGTACACGATTGGTGATTTTGACCGGTCAATTGGCTGGATTAAACCTGGTGACGATTACGAGATCAATTCCAGAATTGTAATCGAAGGACCATGTGCTTTTTATGGTGGACCTTACAATCCCTCTCCGTGGCAAAAGTCTGGTTTTTTATGTCAGATGGGTGCCTGTTCCTATTCTCATTCTGCTTTGCCGGAAGGATTCATTGTTGGTCGCTACAGTTCTGTGGCAAAGGGTCTTCGTTTCCTTGATTTTTCTCATCCAACCGATTGGCTATCCTCATCTGTTGCCTTTTTTAAACCAGAAAACACTCCGCATCTTACCACGATTCATCATCTGATCGACCGGCAGTTGGCAGAAACCACCATTCGAAGACATGAATTTGACCCGAAAACGGGAAAACAATATCCGGTTATTGACCATGATGTATGGATTGGTGAAAATGTAACCCTGGGAATGGGAATCCATATCGGGACAGGAGCCGTCATCGCATCGGGCAGCATTGTTACCAGAAATGTTCCCCCCTATGCTATTGTGGCAGGCATACCGGCCACAGTAAAAAAATACCGGTTCGACCAGGAACTGATAAAATCGCTTCTTGCTTCGGAGTGGTGGAAATACAGCTATGCTGACCTGCTCGAATTGGATTATAAAAACCCAGAGAGATTTCTGGAACAATTCCAGGAAAACCGAAATTCAGGAAAATTACAGGAATGGAAGCCAAATACCCTGATCCTGCCTGAATCATTCGAACGACTTACCTGATTTACCAATGAATATTCTTCTTCTCATTGAATCAGATACCAATACCAGTCTTGAAATACAGCGACTCGTCAGTTATATCCCTGTGTTTTCCAGATTGATCATCCGGCGCCAATTTCTGATTACCGATTGGCTACTTTTCCCGATTGTTATTGATCTGAGAACCACCAATTATACCAAAACATACGGATATTCAAGGTTTTTCCGTAATCGTGTGTTCCGTTTAAATCCGGAATTGTCTCCTTTTGGCGCCTGGGTGTTATGTGACATTGGATTCAGTATTTTTTCAACAACCGTATTCAGCCAGGAAAAGATTATCCACGAATCCAAATCCAGATTGAATCAGATTCAGAAGGAACTTGCAGGCAAGTCTGGTGGTTCTCCTGTTTTCATTTTTGGGAACGGACCATCACTTCAATTGTTTGATTTATCTAAAACGAAGAACTCTGTAACCATTGCAAGCAATGCATTTATAAAGAATTCTGCTGCCATTTCAGCATGTGAACTCAACTTTATCGTAGCATCAGATGCCGCCGTATACTTTGGACCATCCACTCTGGCGAAATTGTTTTTGAACGATTTATCAGAAAGACTTTCATCTAACAATCATTTGTTTTTTGTTTATCCACTTAATTTTCACCAGATTCTGCACTTTAATATCCCTGCCTCACTGCACAGCCAATTAATTCCTGTACCCAGATACAACAACAAATCTCTGACAGCCCTCAGAGACCATTTCGAACTCACCGATATCGGAAACACTTTAAATACCATTCTCTTACCTTTGTCCTTGCTTTTCTCCAAAACAATTATTCTGGTTGGCTTTGATGGAATTGGATCACCGGCGGTCAAAGGTTCTGTTACCGCTAACTACCAATGGAGTTACAGTGACGCATTTTCCTATGGGACTTACTCAAAAAGCACCCGGTTATTCGAACCCGGCTTTACAAACGAACATAAAAAAATGATTGATAACGGAACCTATACTGATATTTATTTTGGCAACGATTTTGAAAATAATCTGGCACATCTTGAGGACCAGGGTTACCAGATTTTTTCTGTTAACCGTTCAACAGTGCCCTCCATCGAAAAACGATTTAATCCTATTTTAGCCGAGAATTATCTTGCACACTAATCCTCTTGTTTCTGTCATTATTCCTTGCTACAACTCAGAGCTCTTCATTAAGGACACCATTGAAAGTGTTCTGAACCAGTCCTACAGCCCAGTTGAGCTTATCATTGTGGATGACGGTTCTGTGGACAAAACAAAGCAGATCATTGAAGAATGCATTGCTGAAAACAAGAATATTTTCCTTTATTGCCACGAAGACAACAAGAATCTTGGAGTCAGTAAATCTAGGCAATTGGGTGTAAAGAAAGCCACGGGAAAATATATCGCCTTTCTTGATGCAGATGATGTCTGGCTTCCGAATAAATTATCCGGGCAGATAGATATTCTCGAAAAGGATTCTACTATTATACTCTGCCATTCCAGTGTCACCCCGTTTTCAGATGACTCTGAAGCCAAAACAAGCGAACTACATGATTTTATATATCAAAACAAAAGCTGCAAGTATCATATAAAGTATTTGTCATTTCTTGTTCATAACCACATTTGCAACTCAACTGTGGTTTTAAGAGCTGACGTTTTGAAGGGGATCACCTTTTCAGGTTCTTTTCTCTTTCAGTTCGAAGATTGGTTATTGTGGCTACTGATCGGAAAAAAGGGATATTTTTATTATCAAAATGATCCGCTTATCCGATACCGGTATCATGAGTCCTCCTCAACAATGGGAATATTGAAGAGCCCAAATCAATTAAAGCATAATTACAGCCGGATTGAGCTTTATATTTCTTTTCTCAAGTTTAGCAGGCAACCACTTTATGTACCTTACGTGTTATTCCTGTTAGCGAAGGAGATTCTTCGCATTTACCGGAAGTATTGATAAAAAAATCACCAGAATTCAGTTGGTCGCCTTTTCTTAATTCTGATCTTACCATTTCTGAGATCTTTAAATGTCATCTTTAAATAGTTTTATTGTTTCTACCAAACCGGTTTTCAGATTTTTCCAATGAAAATCCTCTTTATCGCCCATGAGCTTTCCCGTACAGGAGCACCCCGGGTGCTGTTTCTGTTTATCCGGTGGCTGAAACAACACCATCCGGAATGGGAGGCCGACCTTGTTGCCTTGCAGGGCGGACCGCTGATCGGGGAAATCAGGCCTCTGGTCGGAAACCTGATTATCTGGAATCAGATACAGCGCCCGGGCCGTCTGAACCGTCTTATCGCCCGGCTTGCCTCGCTTGCAGGAATTGATACCGGTCGGCTCGCCACCAAAAGAATGGTCAAGAAGCTTGCTTCTGCCGGATATCAGATCATTTATGGTAATTCAGTGCTGACCACTGATCTTGGGATTGAGATTAAACAGGCAACCGGAGCCAGATTGCTCATCCACGTTCACGAACTGGAAACCATTATCGGGTTGTTTGCTCCTGGTTTTGCCCGCCAGGTTCCCTCGGTCGACTGGTTGGTTGCCGCCAGTCAGCTGGTAAGGCAATGTCTGACCGATCGGTTTAACGCCACCGACCAGCAGTTAAAGGTCGTGTATGAAATGTCAGAAACCGGGCTGACGCCGCCAACCAGACAACCAGGTAACCGGTTTGTAGTCGGGTGTTCCGGGGTGGTTCACTGGCGGAAGGGTGATGACGTGATGCTGCAGGTCGCCCGGTATCTGAAAGCGCACCACCCTGATGTTGAGGCCGAATTCTGGTGGACCGGATTTATAACCCCCGATCAGCAATTGATACTGGAAGCAGACATCAGAAAACTGAATCTGGAATCCACCATCCGGTTTTTAGGCCCGGTGGCCGACCCCATGCCACTTTATCAGCAATTTTCGGTCTTTTTTCTTCCTTCAAGGGAAGATCCCTTTCCGCTGGTTTGTATTGAAGTGGGGCTTATGGGAAAACCGATCATCCTTTTTGAAGGTGCAACCGGAATTGCCGAAATAACCGGCAACGAGGGAGGTGTGGTCGTCCCGTATCTGAACATTGAAAAGGCTGCCGATGCCATTGCTGCCTATTTCAGAAACCCTGCTCTGGCAGAACAGCACGGGGACTATAGCCGGAAGGCCTTCAGTGCCTTTACCCCTGATCAGATTTCACCACAGTTATATGCTGTTTTCGGAGGTTCCGATTGACCCCTCAGGTGTCGGTGATTATTCCCAATTACAATCATGCGGATTTCCTTGTTCAGCGCATCGAATCGGTTCTCTCACAAACCTACCAGGACTTTGAAGTCATTCTGCTCGATGATGCTTCCACTGACAGCAGCCACGAAATCCTGAATCGCTTTCGCAACCACCCAAAAGTCAGTCAATTGATTATAAACACCACCAACAGTGGGTCCACCTTTCATCAATGGAAAAGGGGAACATCGCTTGCCACCGGCAACTGGATCTGGATCGCCGAGAGCGATGACTGGGCGGAACCCACCTTTCTGGAAACGGTGATGTCCTTTGTGGCGGAGCATCCGCAGGCAGGAGTGGTCATGACCCGTTACCAGGTGGTATCTGTGGAAGGGGCAGTCAAGCATGATGGTCTGATGTATCAGGAATTGTATGGCCCACCCGGCCGGTGGAACCGGACCTATTGCTGCAGCGGCCATGAAGAAGTGGTTACCTGCATGAACCATTTCAACTCCATTCCCAATGCGAGTTGTGTGGTTTTCAGAACCAAGTACCGGGAACTGATATCCACTCTTCCCGGATTCCGGTTTAAAGGAGATTGGTACTTCTGGTGCCTGGTACTGGCTGATACCTCTTTCGGGTTTATCGATTCGCTCCAATCTTATTTCAGATTTCACAGTTCAACCACCCGAAGCAAGGCAGATCTGGATTCCAGATTAAAAGCTCATAACGAAGAGCTGGCCATCGTCTGCGAAATCAGCCATCGCTATGGGACCGGTAATCGTCGTTTTCTGCAGAAAACCCGCGATTGGTACCAGCTGGCCCTTGCCTTTTACTGGGTCCCGCCCGGGTATCAGGTCCCTTCCCTGACGGGTCAGTTCCGGTGGATGTTTCTGGCTTCCGGTTTGATTTGGACCCCATTTTACTGGTACCTTAGAGTACAACATAAATTTTTACGTTCATTTTTCTCCGGAAATCAGCCATAAAGGACGTTTGTCCGTTTCCGACTAACATGATAATCAGAAGCCATTCGACTTCCGGGCTGCTTGTGTGGTGTCCACTCAACCCACGCTCTGGATACAGCCGACTTCCGGAACAACGGACATGAATCATCCCACCATTGGTTATGTATTGTGCGGACCTGCCGGCTCCTACTTTTCTATTTGCACCCGTGTATCGATTTCCACCCTTCGCCTGACCAATCCGCACCTGAAAGTGGTTTTGCTGGTTGATCCGAAAACACATCGGTCTTTGTTAGCAGGCTCTGATCCGGTTCTGAACCTTCCCGATGAGGTTATGCCGGTTGAAACGCCATATCAGGATGATATGATGAACAGCCGGTACCTGAAAATTATCATGCGGTACCTGGTTCCGGAAGGTGATCTGCTTTACATTGACAACGACACCGTGATCCGCGGCCCGATTGATGGCATACCGGGTGGAGATTGTGATCTGGCAGGTGTAAGGAATCACAGTCAGGATTTAAAGCGAAAACAGATTTCGCCCGAGGATCAGGACATCCTGAACCGGATGAATGTCACCATCCACCGTGATATTTACCTGAATGCCGGTTTGGTTTGTTCGCTTCAGATCTACAGGGATCAGCCTTCATTTAACGCCGCCATCAATGAGGTTGACGCAAACATCCTTTTCATGGATGACCGTTATAACGCACAATTCCTTACCAGAAACCAAACGGCCGCCAATGGCATTATCCTTCACTACTATTCCTCTTACCGTACAAAACCGGTTACCAATTTTGATGATTATGTCATCAGGGTACTGAACGGAGAACCATTCAGCGACAAAGCCATCAGACAGTTGGTGCGCGCACGCCATCCATGGAGAACCCGTATTCCCTTCCTTGATGAATGGTATGGCCGCTATCTGACCAGAAAACCATATCTGACCCCGCATGACTGGAACTGGCTGCAGGGGAAGCGACTTCAATCGATCTGGGATCGGTTGTCCTTCGTAATTTCCTCTTTCCTGTTACATCTCAGAAAAAAAGCCGGCTTTCACCGGTCAGATTCCACCCCAGACTGATCCTGACTGATTTTCATGAAAACCAACCGTAAACAATCTCTCTGCGTCACCATTGACAGCTACCATGATGGAGGGGCCGAAGCCTATGCCATCCGGTTAGCCAATGCCCTTTCTGACCGGTACCGTGTGGTATTTATCGAGTTATTGCCCGAGAGAACCCATAAGAAGGGCATGAAAAACCTGCTGAATGCCGCCATCAGCAGCTATCAATTATTCTCATTCGACCGCTGGATTTTCAGAAACCGGTTTTACCGGGTAACCTTTCCCATCGTGAAATACATTCAGCTGAGATGGCTCTTCCGGAAACATGACATCCGGACTGTGCTTTCTCATTCTCACTATTCTGACAGTTGCCTGACCAAATGGGCACCGGCCAACACCTCGATTGTATCGTTTTTCCACGGACACTACGAAATGGAAATGGAAAAACCCGATGTCATCTTCAGTCAGATACCATCCATCATCCGCCGGTTAAATGCCGTGATATATACCAGCCGGAATCACCTGAGGACTTTATCTGAACTCGGTTTTCCTGCCAGCAGGCAACTGAAACTGTTTTATGGGTATAACGGTACCCGAGCCAGTCAGTTAACAAAGTATCAGCCAGGAAGTCCGCTCAGACTGGGTGTCATCAGCCGGGCCATTGAAGGCAAAGGATGGGAAACCACGATCCGGCTTTTTTCCGACTTAAGCAGGGAATACCCCGGGCGTCTGGAACTGCACATGGTCGGCGATGGTCCTGACTACGAACGGTTTAAAAATCTGGAAAGTGAATCCATCCGGTTCTACGGATTCCAGGTCAATCCCAGGCCGGTGCTCGACACCCTTCACGTGGGCATTCTTCTTTCGACCTATACGGCTGAAAGCCAGCCCAACACAGTGATCGAATACCTGTTTGCTGGTAAACCGGTCCTGGCCACCAACATGGGGTCTATAGAGGATATGATCACCATTGACGGAAAAACGGCAGGTAATGTGATACCCGTTACTGACCAGGGCATCGATGAAGTTGCATTTTTGCAGGCAGTCCGGTCCTATCTGTCTGAACCAGGTCTGATAGAACAACAGTCTGCGCTTGCTTTGGAATGTACCAGGCATTTCGACATGGCTGCCATAACCGGCACATTGATGAATTACATAGAAAAAAACCTCAATCCAGAGATTAAAGAGGCACTGACTGAACCATCCGGCCATTAAAACAATCGGTTTCTTTGTAAACCCGAACCCAAACGAACAGTCAGGCAATCTGCCTGATCAGTTTTGACCACTATCTAAATCAGTCGGATCCGTTTTATACATGACGCCAACAACCATTGCCTTCACACTCTGCTCGAACAACTACCTGGCCATGGCAAAAACCCTGGGCGAGTCGGTGCTGGCGCAGCATCCCGACTGGACCTTCGTCACCGGTCTGGTGGACCATCCGGAATCTGCCATTGATTATTCGGCCTTTCCCGGCTTGGTAATTCCCGTAGAAGAACTTGGAATCGGCGGCTTTGACCGGATGCAGCTGAATTACAACATTATCGAACTGAATACCTCGGTCAAACCTTTTTATTTTCAGCACCTTTTCAAAACCAACCCATCGGCCGATGTGGTGGTGTATCTCGATCCGGATACCTATGTGTATAACCGTCTGGATGCGGTGTTGCCAGCCGGCGGGACCGATCTGATTGTTCTGACTCCCCATATTTCACAACCCATTCCGCTGGATGGATTATACCCCGACGAAAATCTGGTTCTGAATCACGGGATTTACAACCTGGGTTTTCTGGCCTTACACCGTTCCGGCGATGCGGATCAGTTACTAACCTGGTGGGCTGAACGAATGGTGGATCATTGTAAAATTGACCTGGTTAACGGATTTTTCACCGATCAGCTGTACATGAATCTGGCACCCCTGTTTTTTAACGGTGTCCGGATCGAAAAACATCCCGGTGTGAATCTGGCTTTCTGGAACCTGCATCAGAACCGGTTAAGTTTTCACGGGCAGCAGATCAGGGTCAATGAAACGTTTCCGTTGATTCATTACCATTTCAGTGGTTTTGTGATGGATGGCGGAGAAAAAGTCAGCAAAGGATCCACACGGTTCCGCATCAGTGACAATCCTGTTCTTGTGAAACTGTTTGCAGATTACCGGGAAAAACTGATAGCAAACGGCTGGTCCACCTACCGGGCCTTCACCCCCTGGTACGTGATCAACCGAAACCGGCACGCAGAAGCACAATACCAGGCCAAGCTGTCGAAATACCCGGTTCTTCGGGTGGTTCACTGGATCAAGAAACTCATTCCCACCACTTTGCTGAACCGGTTACTGAGCCGTTTCCGGTATTCAAACTATGCCTAAAGATCTTATCATTACATCCGGGAACAGCCGGTACGACCTCCTGCTCAGACGGTTTGTCTGGTCGCTCCGGCATGAAGGTGAATTTACCGGCGATATCATCATTTGCGACAACGATGTTGCAGGCACGTGGGATCAACCCGGCAAGGCTTCCGATCAACCCTCATTTACTGAGGACTCGACGGTTTTTTTTAAAGATCTGCAGGTGACGGTCATTCCATACGTCGGATTGCTGCAGGAAAATGATATTCTTCGTGAAACCATCGATCAGCTTCCCTCGGCCACTCAACGGTATCCGCATAAATTTGTTTACACAGCCCTGATTTCGAAACGGTATCCCGATTACAACCGGATTTGCTACATGGATTCTGATATTCTGATCCAGGCCCCGGTGCAGGCTTTGTTTGATGCCATGAACGGACCGGGCATATTTATCGGTCCGGAAAACCAGCCCATCGGGAAAAACGGCTATCTGAGTCAGTGGATCCGGCACACCCAATTCGGTGGTCTGAGCGATCAGAAACAATATGAAGCCACCATGGATGGATCCCTGAATCTTTGCACGGGACTCTTCGGAGGGACTGGCAGAGATTTTCACCGGTTCTGTTTGCTGAATCTGGTTCTGGCCTCGAATCAATTTATCAGGTTTTACAGTGATCAGCCTTCGGTAAATATTTTGACTTCCTTTTTCGGATATCCGCTCAACCTGCTTAATTCCGGACATGTGGTGCATTTGGGCGATATCTATGCAGAAGATATATCGGTCAGCAACGGGCAGATCATGTATCAGAGCACCATTCCTGTTGCAGTTCATTTCAATGGCGGATCGAGAAACTGGTACGATATTCTGTTCCCCGACGGGGGGCACGTTCGGTCAGACTTTTCTCATCATTGGTCACTAAAAGGACGGATGGAAAAAAAGTTAAAGCGCTGGTTGGTATTGATCTACAGCAAAACCATCTTGAATTTCAAAAGAAAATAACACAAACCAGGTACCGGCCAACGGTCACCGGGAAAGAAGGGCCAGGAACTTTTCCTGTGCCACCAACATAATCAGGAGTCAGAAACATGTCGGTCGTCATCATCACCGGTTCAGGTGGTCTTATCGGAAGCGAATCGGTGCGGTTTTTCCATGATAAATTCGACAAAGTCATTGGTGTGGATAACAACATGCGCGCCTATTTCTTTGGTCCGGAATCATCCACCGATTGGAATGTGAATGCATTGCAAAAAGCGTATCCCAATTACGAACATGTGCAGGCCGACATTCGTGATTACTCCCAATTGGAAAAAGTGTTCGGCAAGTATGGCCGGGATATCCGGCTGGTGGTGCATACAGCGGCTCAACCCTCGCATGACTGGGCCGCCCGCGAACCGCTCACCGATTTCTCTGTTAACGCCACCGGGACACTGAACCTGCTCGAACTGACCCGCATTCACAGTCCGGAAGCAGTCTTCATTTTTACCTCGACCAATAAGGTCTATGGCGATACCCCGAATTTTCTGCCCTTGGTTGAACTCGAAAAACGCTGGGAAATTGATCAGAGCCATCCGTATTTCAAAGATGGAATCGATGAAAACATGACCATCGATCAGAGCAAACACTCACTGTTTGGTGCCTCTAAAGTGGCGGCTGATGTTCTGGTTCAGGAGTACGGAAAATATTTCAATATGAAGACCGGTATTTTCAGGGGTGGGTGTCTGACCGGACCCAATCATTCGGGCGCTCAGTTGCACGGATTCCTGGCTTATCTGATGAAATGCGCCATCACCAAAACACCCTATACCATTTTCGGTTACAAAGGGAAACAGGTACGTGATAACATCCACAGCTGGGATCTGGTGAACATGTTCTGGCATTTCTATCAGAATCCCCGGTTTGGAGAAGTGTATAATGCCGGCGGTGGCCGGTACTCGAATTGTTCCATGATCGAGGGAATTGAGGCCTGCGAACTGGTTTCGGGAAATAAAATGAATATCACCTATTCTGAAACCAACCGGATTGGTGATCATATCTGGTATATCAGCGATGTGAACAAATTCAAATCGCACTATCCTGCCTGGACCTGGAAATATGGTCTCATGGATATCATGAATGAACTTCATGACGGACTGACCAGCCGTGTACAGGTAACCAACTGTCCCTGACTGAATGAAACCATCCATTTTATACGTTTCTGAAACGGTTCCCGGCAATACCATTGCCAGTTCAGTCCTGATTTACCGTCATCTGACCTGGCTTGAAGCACGTGGATATTCCATCACGGTATTTCCTTACGGCGACAAGTGGAAATCTCAGAACCTGCCCGGCACCTGGAAGGTACTCAGCACCACCATCCGTAAATGGTGGTACCTGCCTTATCGTCCCGATTCCATCCTGCGGTGGGTGCGCTACCGCATGTTGCTTTCCGATTACCGGAAAGCCATTCTGGAAACAAAGCCGACCGCCATTTTCACGCATCTGAACGGGCAGTATTACAGCGGATTTGCGGCCTTTCTTTCTGAGCAACTGGGCATACCATTGTACGTTTTCTATCACGACAATACAGAGAAAATGAATTACACCAGCAATCCTGCCATGTATGAACTGCAGGTTGCCTTTAATAAACGGATTGTGGGACAGGCCAGCGCCATCTGGTCCATCAGTGATCAACTGGTGTACCCTGGAACCGAAATAAAAACTCACCGGGTCTTTCCTGTGCCGGAACTGATCAGCCGGAAGGCCGTCTGGAAACCAACTTTCAGCACATCACCCGTGGTTGGTTTTGCAGGATCTCTGTACGATCAGATTGTACCAGCCACCATCCGGTTTGTGAAAGTGCTGGAAAAGTTAAACGGAAAGCTCATCATATTTTCTCCGGTTGCCCGGAATGTTCAACTGCTGCAGGAAGCCAGTCAGGCCGTTGTGGTGATGCCGGTGAATACCACCCGTTTTGTATGCGAGTATATGATCGATCATTGTTCATCCTTTCTGGTCAATTACCCGGAAACCGTGGCCGGAATGCCCTGGATTGATTCCAACTTTCCGAGCAAGTTCCCTCAGTTTTTACAAACCGGCCTGCCGGTTCTCTGTCAGGTCCCTGCCGATTCTGCCATTGGTATCTGGTGCAAAAACTCGGGGTACACGGCTTATACCGACCGTTTCGACGAGGATGGAACCGCTGAGTTAATCAGGCAAACCACCGACGAGACCCGTTGGAATCTGCTTGCACAGGAATCCATCCGCTTTTCAGAAACCGAATTCAATCCGGAAACCATAAACCAGGTGTTGATTGGTGATCTGGAAAGGAAGAATCGGTCAGGAAATTAAAACACCCCGGGGTTACAGGTTATCAGCCCCTTCCCGGCACGGTTGATCGGTTCATCCTGCATCGGGGTTCTGGTCCGAACCGGGTGATAGTCCGTTAACCAGTCCGCACAGTTATTTCAACGTCTGTTAAAGTCTGCAGTTTCTCATATGCCCCATACCATGCAAATCGTTGTTGATTCAGTTTACCGGAAACCCCGGAGCCAGTTCCGTGAAATCATGCATTTGGGCGGACCGATCAACTGGCTGCGAATGAAGGCCGGAATCAATCAGATGCAGCAGGCCTCTCTGAACCTGACCGTTACGGCTCCCGGCGATCTGACCCCCGACTCGCCAGCCATCCATTTCCTGACGGGAAAAAAATTCTGGTTTCAGACCATTTTCTGCATGGTTTCCCTTCAGAAAGTCAGTCCGGTTGCCATCCGGTTTCATGTCCATGACGATGGCAGTTTTGATGATTCTCTTGAAAAAGTGATTCACCTTCAGGTACCCGGTGTGGTGATCCACCGGAAATCCGACACCGATGAACGGCTGAGAAAAGTGTTACCTGAATCGAAATATCCCTATCTGAATCACAAGCGAAAGGTCTATCCTCACATCAGAAAACTACTTGATGTTCATGCAGGAAGCACCGGATATAAAGTGGTGGCCGATTCAGATATGCTTTTTTTCAGGACACCCGTCCTTTTATTCGACTGGCTGAAAAATCCGGACCGGCCTTTTTACATTCCCGACAAACTGAATTCCTATGGCTTCACCAGTGAACGGATTTTTTCAGTTCTGGGTCAGCGGATTCCCGAAAAGGTTAATGTCGGACTTATCGGACTGGATAGCGGCTCGATTGACTGGGACCAGATGGAACGGTGGGCCACTGAACTGGAGCGGGGAACACTGGGATCTTACTTTCTCGAACAGACCCTGACTGCCATGTATCTGGCCGGAAAATCCTGCGTGATTGGCCCGGAAGCCGACTACATTGTGATGCCCACCCACAAACAGGTGAAACAAACCGAGGGCGTGCTTCACCATTACGTGGACACTTCAAAACCCGATTATTTTATTTACGCATGGAAAAAAATCCGTTAGTTTCCGTCATCATTCCGACCTGGCGCATTCAGCCGGAGCTGGCTGAGACACTGGCCTGCATTCAGAATCAGACGTACCAGAATCTGGAAATCGTGGTGGCCTGCAGTGGTGAACTCCCCGATACGGCTGCTTACGGGACCGATCCCCGGTTGCGGTTTGTTCAGGTGCAGGCAAAAACCGCAGCGGCCACCCGGAATGCTGGTTTTCAGCAATCAACCGGCCTTCTGATCAAATTCATGGATGCCGATGATCTTCTCAGTGAGGGAGCCATTGAAGCGCAGGTAAAGCTGGCCGTGACCGACCCCGATTGTCTGGTATCCTCGGCCTGGGGTCGTTTTTACAACAATGACCTGACCACCTTCCGTCCCAATGAAGAAGCCGTCTGGCGTGATCTGGATTCCATGGATTGGCTTGCCGGATCCCTGGTCGGCGGCGGAAACATGACACAATGCGGGATGTTTCTGTTTCACCGGGATCAGCTGATCAGACAGGGAGCGTGGGACGAACGGTTGACCCTGATCGATGATTTCGAATTTTTCACCCGCCACATCACCCGGGTGAAACGGGTCCGTTTCTGCCCGGAATCCATTCTGTATTACCGGTCTGGTTCGGGAGCCACACTGTCGGCCACCCGTGACAGGAAGGCATTTGAATCGGCCTATCTTTCCGTTGAACTTGCCTGCCGCTGGATGCTGGAAGCCGAATCGAGCCCGAGAATCAGACAGCGGTGTGCCGATGTGTGGCAACTCTGGGCGTATAACGCCTGGCCAGCCTACCCCGACCTGACGAAACGCGCAGAAGACGAAGTAAAAAAACTGGGCGGCAGCCAATTGCCACTTCCATCGGGCCAGGCAGGCCGGCTGATAGCCACCCTTTTTGGTTGGAAAGCAGCGGTTCGATTTAAAAAATGGGTGGGAAGGTAACATGAAACCATCCAACCGTTATACCGGGATGGTCTGTGCGGTCCGTTTCGGTTCATTCAGGGGCCTGTTATGAAAATTCTCCTGACAGCCGACCCCGAAATTCCGGTTCCACCAGTTTTATACGGCGGGATAGAACGGATCATCGACATGATCATCCGGGAGTACCATTCATTGGGGCATGAGGTGTTTCTGGTGGCTCACCGTGATTCTCAGACACCCGCCACACTGATCCCTTATCCGGGAACCTCCCCGCGCCGTCTGACCGATACAGTTCAGAACCTGCTGACAGTCCGCAAAGCGCTGGCGGTCCGGCCCGACGTGATTCACAGCTTCGGGCGTCTGGCTTACCTGCTTGCAGCACTTCCGGCACGGATTCCGAAAATCATGAGTTACCAGCGTGAGCCAACGGCCCGGACGGTTCGTCAGGCAATGATGCTGGCCCGTAAAGGCACACTGAGTTTTACAGGATGCAGCGATTATATCACCCGGCAGATTCAACCGTTTGCACCTGCTGCCACTGTTTACAATGGCGTCCCGACTGACCGGTATCAGTTCAATCCGTCCGTGTCCGTTGATGCACCCATGGTTTTTCTCGGACGGCTGGAACCGGTGAAAGGACCGCATCTGGCCATTGAACTGGCAAAGCGGACGAACCGGCGACTCATTCTGGCAGGAAACATCCCCGATGAACACCGTGCCTGGGTGGAATCGGAAGTGCTGTCTCAGGTGGACGGATCGCATATTACCTATATCGGACCGGTGAATGACACGCAGAAAAATGACCTGCTCAGTCAGGCAGCCGCCTTTCTCATGCTCATCGACTGGAACGAACCCTTCGGCATTGTCATGGCCGAGGCTCTTGCCTGCGGAACGCCGGTGATCGGATTGGCAAAGGGCAGTGTTCCTGAAGTGGTTCTGCACGGGAAGACGGGTTTTGTCTGCCCGGATATGGAAACTGCCATCCGGTCGGTGGAGCAACTGCCCGGACTTTCCCGGGAAGCCTGCCGTCACGATGCAGAAAACCGGTTCAGTCAACAGGTGATCGCACAGGCCTACCTTAAGCTTTACCGGGAGAAAATCGGTTGAAAATCCGGGTTGCTCATCCCAACGTACCTCCTCATGTGAGACAATCGGTGCTGGCCTATCATGAGGCAGGCGTGCTTGATTTGTACTATACCTCCTTCATGGATCATCCGGATTACTGGCTCTCCAATCTGATCAGGCGGGTGGCACCTCCTCTCCGGTCCGAACTGCGTCGCCGCCATGCCGGAGAACTCCCTTTCGAGTCCATCCGTAACTTTCCCTGGCGCGAAATAATGCGGACTGCTGCATCACGTTATGCCTCACCCACCATGACCGACCGCGTCTGGGAATGGGCCGAACTGGGATTTGACCGGTGGGTGGCACGCCATCTCGACAGGTCGGCCCAGGTTTTGCACCTGCATGAACATTGCGCGCTTTTTACCATGCAGCGTGCTGCCGAACTGGGACTGTTCACCGTTTATGAGCAACCCAGCCAGCATCATGCCTTTTTCACCCGGATTGCCAATGAGCAGATCGACCGGTATCCCGAGCTGGCTGGAGAGGGCACCCAACTTCTGATTGATGAAAAGGCCGCCAGGCGAAACCAACGGCGTGATCAGGAACTGGCTCTCACCAACCGGATTGTTTGCAATTCCTCCTTCACCCGGCGAACCCTGACAGCCAACCACATCCCGGAAAGCAAGATTGATGTCATCCCGCTCGGATTTCCCGAACCGGTTGCCGCCCTGCCCGACCGGAACTGGGATCGGCTGGTGTTTCTGAATGCAGGAACCCAGAACCTTCGGAAAGCACTCCATTTGTTGTATCGGGCCTGGCGTCTTGCTCAGATTCCCGAAAAGGATGCCGAACTCTGGCTGATCGGTAAAATGAATCTGCCCGAAAGCACACGGGAAGGATTACCGGGAAAAGTCACCATCAGAGAATCCATTCCTCAGCCCGATCTGATGGACCTTTACCTTAAGGCCAATGTCTTCATTTTACCTACTCTGGCCGATGGCTTTGGCATGGTGATCACAGAAGCCATGTCGCGTGGGTTGATTGTGATCACCACCGAAAATTCAGGGGGACCCGATCTGATCACCCACGGCGTGGACGGATTGATCATTCCGGCCGGAAGCGAAGAAGCCATCCGGCAGGCCCTAAGCTGGTGCCTTGAGAACCGGGATAAACTGCCCGACATGTCCAGACGCGCCTGGTTGCGTGCGGCAGGTTGGCAATGGTCCGATTACCGGCGCGGAATCGTCAAATTGATGACAAACCGGTTTGAAGAATTTCAGGGGACCCACCAATCATGACCATTACACTGGTCACACCGGGACACCTTTCCAGCAATCCCCGCCTGGTCAAGGAAGCCCAGCTGTTTGCCAAAGCCGGGTATCAGGTCCGGATTTTCTGCACATGGTACCTTTCGTGGCAGGCAGCTCATGACCAGCAGTTAATCAACCGGCATTCCGACTGGCAGGTCACGGTTACCGACTGGACCGGCGGTTCTTTCTTTTCCCGTCTGAACCGGCTCTGGTCGGCTGTGCAGAACCGCTGGAATCGTCTGATCTCACGATGGGACCATTCCCCACGCCGTGCAGCCCTTCTGCTTAACCGTCATGTCTGGAGACAGTCCAGGCAGATGACGCGGGTCCCGACGGATCTGATCATTGCCCATAATCTCGGAGCCCTGCCTGCCGCAATCCGTGCGGGCCGTTCACACAAGGTTCCCGTTTGCTTCGATGCTGAGGATTTTCATCGTGGAGAACCAGTTGCCTCCGGCCCCGATGGTTGGGCCCTTCACCTTGTTGAAAACACCTTTATTCCGGCCTGCCATGCCACCTGGAGTGCCAGTCCATCCATCGGAGCCGCCTACCAGACTTTGTTCCCCTCACTGGCCTTCACTCCGGTTTTGAACGTGTTTCCGGAGGCTGCCATCACAAACAACCGAATCCAGGACCCCTCAGCTGAATCGCCGCTTAAACTTTTCTGGTTCTCTCAGACCATCGGTCGTGACCGGGGACTGGAAGATGTACTCAGAGCCATGTCAGCGCCCGGGTGTGAAACGCTGCACCTGACCCTGGTCGGATTTTTAAGCCGGGAGGATGAGGTCTATTTTCGCAACCTGGCCGGATCGGCGGAAAATATCTCCGGCCGGATCACTTTTCTCAAACCGGTGGAGGAAAAGGAATTGTTCAGTCTGGCAGCACAGCATCATGTCGGATTGGCACTTGAACGACCCGCTCCTCTCAACCGCGACCTGTGTCTGACCAATAAAATTTTCACCTATCTGTGCGGCGGAATGGCCATCGCCTATTCTGCCACAACGGCTCAGACTGCCTTTTATCACGACCACCCAAAAACTGGTTTTCTGTATGAACCGGGCGATTCAAAGGCACTTGCAGGCTGGTTATCCTCCCTGTTGCAGCACCCGGACCGGCTGTCTGCCCACCGGCAAGCCTCGCTGGAACTGGCGATTCATCGTTACCATTGGGAGAAAGAAGGAATTCGCGTGCTTTCCATCATTGAATCTGTTATGGGAAAGCCACTCCCATCATGAAAACCGTTCTGATCATTTCCCCCTATTTTCCGCCGGTTAATGCGGCTGATATGCAGCGAATCCGGCCGGCCGTTCATCATCTGGGCAGCGAAGGGTGGTCCCCGGTGGTCCTGGCCGTTGATCCCGGTGCCACCGAAATGGGGACCGATCCGATGCTTATGAAAACAGTCCCCTCCGATCTGCCGGTATATCACAGCGGCGCCTTTCCCACCCGCTGGACAAGACGTATCGGACTCGGCGCGATTGCACTCCGGTCCCTTCTTCACCTGGCCAGTCTGGGGTCGGATCTGATTCTGAAATTCCGTCCGGATGTGGTGTTTTTTTCAACCACCCAGTTTCCGGTCATGATACTTGGCCGTTATTGGAAATGGCGTTTTGGTGTTAAAGTGGTTCTCGATTTCCAGGATCCCTGGCTGTATGATGAACTCCGTCCTTTACCCGCCAGTCAGCGTCCGCCGAAGTATTGGTTCGCCCATCAGATCAACCGCCTGCTGGAACCCCCGTCGGTTAAAGCAGCGGATGGAATTGTGGCCGTTTCAGAGGCCTACTGGCAGGATTTAAAACGACGATATCCTTCCACAAAGCATACACCCTGCCTCACCCTGCCGTTTGCCGGATTCAGCAAGGATCTGGATGTGGCTGCTGAACTTCCCACTCAGCGCAGCCCCGATGAAACCAGGTTCATCATCCGCTACATCGGGCGCGGGGGAACCGACATGCATCCGGCCTTCACCCTGATTCTTCAGGCCATCCGGCTCGGAATGACTGAACAGCCAGCCGTTTTCAACCGGATCAGGTTCGAGGTGGCAGGAACCAGCTACGCCCCGGCAGGAAAAGGAATACCCAGTATAGAACCGGTGGCCAGACAACTGGTACCTGAACTGGATTTTGTGGAAACACCCGACCGGCTTCCCTATTTCACCAGCCTGCGTTACCTGCTGGATGCAGACCTGATTTTTATCCCTGGTTCCGATGATCCCCGTTATACTGCTTCCAAGATTTATCCGTACCTGCTGACGGAAAAGCCGGTGCTTGCGGTTTTTCATACTTCCAGTCCGGCCATTCCGGTTCTCGAAACGGTTCTGGGAGAGGATTGCATCCGGTTTGGTCAGGAAATCCCCGACGATCCATCCATCCGCACGATAATGCAACGTCTGAGCGGCTACCTGACAGGTGCCATTACGAAATCCGGCACCAACCGGTCCCGCATGGAGCCCTGGATGTCTGAAACCATGACCCGGCAACTCGCCGCGTTTTTTAACCGGATCTGATCACCATGAAACCCCGCCTGGCTGTCATCACCACCCACCCGATTCAGTATTATGCACCGATTTTCAGGTTGATTCAATCCAGGGGAAACATTGACTGCCGGGTTTTTTATACGTGGGGCGATACATCCACCCAAAAATATGACCCGGGTTTCGGACAGGTGATCTCCTGGGACATTCCCCTGCTGGATGGGTATGAATATGAGTTTCTGGATAACCGGGCGGCCGATCCCGGAACTCACCGTTTCATGGGAATCCGTGCCCAGAATGCATACGAAAGGGTAAAAAGCTGGAACCCCACCCATCTTCTCGTGATTGGGTGGAGTTGGTACACCCATCTGGAATTAATGATCCGGTTTCATGGGAAAGTACCCGTGCTCTTCCGGGGAGACTCCCATCTGCTCGATCCGGTTTCACCGATGAAAAACCGGTTAAGACAGTGGTTTCTGACGGGAATTTACCGGTTTGCCGATCTGGCGCTGGCAGTCGGGTTGCACAATGAAGCCTATTTCCGGTGGGTTGGTATGAAGCCCGGTCAGATTCGCCGGGTTCCACATGCCATCGACAACGACCGGTTTGCCAGCCTGACGGATGCACAGGAACGGGAACTCAAAGAGTGGAAACAGGAACTTGGGATCACCGATGGACAGGTCGTATTTTTATTTGCTGGTAAATTTCAACGAAAAAAGGGAATTTTCGACCTGATCACTGCTTTTTCCTCCATCCCCGATCCATCCATCCGACTCATTCTGATCGGTAACGGCGAAGATTACAACGCCATCATGGAGGCCATCCGTCCGGATACCAGAATCCAATGGCTCCCTTTCCAGAATCAAAGCCGGATGCCGCTTGTTTACCGGCTCGGGCACTGGTTTGTCTATCCGAGCCACGGCCCCGGTGAAACCTGGGGGCTGGCAGTCAATGAAGCCATGGCTTCGGGCACTCCCTGTATCGTGTCGGACCGGGTGGGTTGTGCTCCAGATCTGATCACCGAGGGTGAAACAGGGTTTACCTATCGTGTTGGCAATCAGCCGGCTCTTGCCACTCTGATCGGAGAAATCACCTCATCCCCTGAAGAATGGAGCCGCCAACAACAGGCCTGCCGTCAAAAAATTGCCTCCTATTCCATTGAAGCCATTGCCACCGGCATCGAAGAGGCTGTATCCGCATGAGAGGATTACTCTGGGTCACCATTGTTCTGATCGCCGTCCTGACCGGATTCCTGGTTTCTTCAATTCCTTACCTGGCCTGGTGGACCTGCTGGATTTCCAGTCTGGGCATTTTTTTTCTGACCATCAGCGGAAAACTGATCAATCTGCCCACCGATAGTCCGATCCTCGGCCAGTTCTTCAGACCCTACTTTCTTGCATTTACGTTTTTTACGGGATTCGTGGTACTGAGCCCCATTTTTCACTTTTTCTCGCTGCATGGTTACGAGTTCCTCGATAAGATTTATGATATCACACCTGATGAGGATACCCTGTTCCGGACCGTTCAGGCACAGTGGTTCTATCTGGTTGCACAAATCAGTTATGTCTTCGGAATGTCGCTTAAACGACCAGCCTTTGGTAAGCCCACGTTTTCTCTGAACCGGATCCAGCTCACCGATCTGTTTATTATCCTGTTTCTCGGACTGCAATTCCTGGCACTGGTTTCAGCCTTTATTCCCGGATTGGTTCAGGTTCTCGTCAAACTGACCGATATCGCCAATATTGTCGGGGTCCTGTTTCTCGGTGTGGCCATTCAGGAAAACAACCGGACCAAGATCCTGCTTGGACTGGTCATTGTGGCTTACGCGTTCATGGTTGCCCTGCTGAGCGGAATGAAATCGGCTCCGTTGTTCATCGCCATCATTCTCGGCTCCTTCCTGATTCAGAAGTACCCAAAACTGATTATTACAACCGGTATTCTGGTTTTTGTCATTTGGGCCACTTATATCCCCTATTACAACAACGTCTATCGTCAGGTAGCCTGGTCGGAAGGATTCGATCCCATCGAGGCAAACCGGGTTGCTCAGGAACAGACCCTCAGTGCCAGTTCAACCGAACTTCGTGAAGCTTCCTGGGCCATGCTTGAAAACAGGCTCAGCGAAGTGAATATGTTTATCAAATACACCTATTTCGTTCCGGCCTATCACCCCCATTACGGAACGGATATTATCCAGCAATCGGTCATGTCGCTGATACCACGGTTATTCTGGCCCGAAAAACCCGACATGGAAGCTCTCATCATGGAACGGGTGTATACGGCCGGTGTGGTGGAATCCTATTCCATGGTTTCTGCCAAACCTGCCTACATTGTGGATGCCTACCTCACCGGCGGACTTCCCATCATCATTCTCGCCTATATTGTCCTGGGTTGGCTGAATATCTATCTCTCCATCAAAGCAGAAAACTGGTTCGGTGGTTACCTGCTTGGATCGGGCGTCATCTTCAACGGATTGTTCCAGATTGTGTGGCTGGGAAACAGCTTCGAATTTCTTGCCAACGTGCTGTTCTGGAGCTTTATCCTCATGTTCGCCATACGTTTCGGCCTGCAGCGAACCGGCTTACTGGTGAGGACATAACGTGGCCAGCGCCAACCGGATTGACCTGCTGGACAGCTGCCGCGGGGTGGCTGCCATGGTGGTCGTGATTCATCATATCCATGTGCTCTTTCCTGATACCATCCGCACCATTTCCGGTTTTTCCGAACTGACCGGGAACCTGATCATTTTTATTTCGGGATTGAACAAAGAAGCGGTCCTTTTTTTCTTTATCCTCTCCGGATTTGCCATTGCACTCAGTTCCGGCCGGATCAACCTGACCACCCGCTCCGGCATCAACACCTACTTGTATAAACGGTTTAAACGGATTCTTCCCCTTTACTGGTTTGCACTTGCCCTGACTGCTCTGTGCGGTTTTGTGGGTCAGTGGACAGATGATCCGTCCTTTTCCTGGTATCATTTTTCCGGCAATCTGTTCATGATGCAAGCCTCTTCCATCACACAGGGCGTCTGGTTCATTCCCTTTGGAAAAAACGGTCCGCTCTGGTCCATTTCTTATGAAATGTTTTATTACCTGTTTTTTATTGGCTGGATTTTTTTAAGTGTCCGGTATAAAAACCGGTGGGTATCAGATCAGAACCTGTTTCTGGCAGCCGTCGCACTGTCGGTTCTTGCAGTCGGATTTCAACGGCTGATTTTCATCCCATGGACTTTCTTTATGAACAGTTTTGCCATCTGGTACATGGGTGTCTATTTATTGCAGCTTTACCGGGAAAAACAAACCAATCATCTTCTGTTCACCTTCCTGGCTGCGGGGCTTTTTACCATCGACCTGGTTGGTTATTTCAATCCGGATCTGAAACTGGCTCACCTTTCAGATACCCTTAACCAACTGAAAAACGGATTGTGGATCGGGGTCCTTTTTTACGCCGTTTACGCATTCTGGATTTACAGACCTGCCACAGGCAACCACCTGCTTTTGCACTGGTTCAACCGGATCTGGCAGCCCATCGGTGATGGATCCTACACCATTTACCTGATTCACTATCCCGTGCTGCTTCTGGCCTCTGAACTGGCCGGAGACCACCTCCTCATTGTCTTTTTGGTGACCGGCCTTTTGATGATCGCATCGGTATTCATTGAACGACAAGTGGTGAAACAACCCTTTTTATGGCTAAAACGGCCTTATCTCCGCGCCTGATTGGCTGGCTGCTCGTCCTGTCGCTGGCAATTAACGGAATCATCGTCGGTGGGATTTTTTATTTTAAATACATCCGCTATCCGGCTTATTACCGCGATACCGTTAAACTGGCCGGGTTCAAAACCCCATCAGGGGCTTCAACCCTGTTTGCCGGCGATTCCTTTGCAGCCCTTTATAAATGGCCGGTTCTTTCAAAACATACCAACCTGGCCATCTATGGTCTGGGCGGATCTACCACCACCGACTGGAAAAAGTGGGTCACTGAACTGACCGCTTTGCCTGCCGATACGGTTATTCTGTGGCTGGGAACCAATGATCTGCTTCAGGGACACTCTCCGGATTCCACCGCGGACCGGCTGGCTGGCCTGACCAATGAACTGATTGGTATGAAAAAAACCGTGGTGCTGTTGAAGGTTCTGGGACCCAATGGCTCGTACACACTTCCCGATCAATCCACGCCAGATGAATTTTCCCGGTTGAACCACCTGATGGACAGCCATCTTTTTTCCTCCTGTATCCGTATCGACCTTTCAGCCTGGCTTGCAGATTCTTCGGGAATACTGCCGATGTACAGCCACGATGGCCTGCACCTGAATCCGGTCGGCTACCGGATCGCCGATGTCCTGATCACACTCGCTCTGTACGGGAAAGAAAAGCCATGAGAAAGCAGTCATGAAAAAGTGTTTATTACTGCTCAGTTCAGTCGATTCACGGCGGGGTGGTATTCAGCGTTACAATTTCAGTCTGATCCGGATGATTAAAGCAGCCGGAATGGATCCCGTTGTTCTGTCGGTAAATGATACCACCAACCCCGATCCACAATTGGAAAATTTCACGGGGTTCGGCAGGAAGTGGTCTGCTCTGATCCCCTCTCTTATCCGTCACAGCTTCTCTGCACCGGTCATTCTGATCGGTCACCGGAATTTTCTTCCGCTGGTTCCCCTGATCCGGTTGTGCCGTCCGTTCGCAACCATAATCCTGATCACCCACGGAATCGAAGTCTGGTCACATCAACCGTTTCTCTACCGCATGTCCCTGCTGATGATCAGTCGTATCTGGTCGGTCAGCAGTTACACCCGTGATCAGGTCAGGAACCGATTCCGTACTCAAAAACCCATCAGCCTGATTCCGAATGTGGTTCCCGAAGCCATCCGGCTGCAGGCCGAAAAAGGCAACACCACGCGGCAGGAAACATCTGGTCCTCTCGTTTTCCTGTCGGTCAGCCGGCTGATGAAAGAAGAAAATTACAAGGGCCTGGATCTGGCCATTCCTGCCGTTCTTCAGTGGGCTGGTGAACAACCATTTATCTGGCACCTGGTCATTCAGGGCAATGACACCGATCGTCACCGCCTGCTCGCAATGGAATCCGGGAAGAATCACCAGTTTGTTTTTCATGAAAACCTGTCCGATTCAGACCTGAAACAGTTGTATAGTCTGGCTCACGTTTTCATCCTTCCATCCACCGGTGAAGGATTTGGAATCGTATTTTTGGAAGCAATGGCACACGGGGCCATTGCCATTGGTGCTGCCACCGGAGGAACCCCCGATGTGATATCGGATGGTGTCAATGGTTTACTGGTTCCGGTACCCGTCACCGTGGAAGGAATCATCGGCACCCTGAACAAACTGAATTTTCCTCAGGACCGGATCCGGCTTGCAGAAAATGGATTGGCCATGTTGTCCCGGTTTACCGAATCTGCGGTGACCACTTTAATCCGAAAGGAACTCGGCACCTGATATGTGCGGAATTGTTTTTTCAGAAAAATCGGCGGTAGACCCGTTTCTTTCCACCCTTTCTCACCGCGGTCCCGATGGAAACGGGTTGTTACCCGAAGGTGCCGGCCAATGGGGTCACACCCGCCTGGCCATCATCGATCTGAATCCGGAATCATCGCAGCCCATGGTATCAGTAACCGGTCACTCGGTTCTGATTTTTAACGGTGAAATTTACAACTATCAGTCCCTCCGGTCAGAATTGGAACTGGCAGGCTGCCAGTTCAGGAGTAAAGGCGACACCGAGGTCGTGCTGAATGGACTGGAAACTCACGGGGCCGCATTTGCCCACCGGCTGGATGGCATGTTTGCCTTCGTTTTCCTCGATCGGCGCACCGGAACCATCCTTCTGGGCCGGGATACGGCTGGCAAAAACCCCATGTATTATTCCACTGTCAATGGATTGATGGTGGCCTCAGAAATCAGGACGTTACAAAAATTGATTGGACAACCTCTCACGTTGTCCCAAACCGGACTTCAGCAGTACATCCGGTACGGAACGATTCCTGAACCCGATACGCTCTGGCAGGAAATCAGGATGTTCCCATCTGGCTGTACCGGCAACTGGAATGGTTCCTCCCTCACGGTTACTCCGATTCCCCTTCCCACTGTTCAGGCTGCCACTGGTGCAGACTCTCCGGAAACCATCCGGGCCTCGGTCAGGGAACGGGTAATCCGCGCAACGGAACGCCGTCTGGTGGCGGATGTTCCCGTGGCCACCTTCCTTTCAGGCGGAATTGATTCCAGCCTGCTGGTCGGCATCCAGAGCAAAGAACTGGGCCGCAAGCCCATGACTGTCTCGGTCATTTTTGATCAGAAAGAACACAGTGAAGAAGACCGGATAAAAAAAATTGTCGATCACTGGAAACCCGACCACCAATATTTGTTTGTAGGTTCGGAAACAGTTCTCGACCAGATTCCGGAGGCCCTGGCTGCCTATGACCATCCATCCATGGATGGGGTGAACACCTGGCTGGTGAGCAAGTCGGTCCGGGCGAGGGGAATCAAAGTTGCTCTCAGCGGAGTGGGCGGTGATGAACTGTTCCAGGGATATAACACGTTTAACCAGGCCAGAAAATTGCAGCAGCTCAGACCGTTGCTGCACGTGCTTCCATCCACCCTGGCCGGCAAAAACCGTCAATGGCAGCGGGCCATTGAATCGGCCACCGGCTACTCACCGGCTCAGCCCATGGGTGCCATCAGGGCTTTATATCCCGAATCAGAAATCAGAAACCTCACCGGTCCGGCTTATGACGGTTGGCGTCCGTTTGTGTCAGCCATCGATCTGGACCGGCTGACCAACCTGAAAGGTGATTCGCTGCTGATTGCTCAGGAATGGTTTGGTTATATGAAGCAATTGCTGATCAGGGACACCAACATCATGTCCATGGCCAGCAGTCTCGAGGTCCGGGCCCCGTTTACCGACCGTGACTTACTTCAGTATATTTTATCGGTTCCCGATGAGATCAAGCGTCCCAATCAAACCAAGAAAGAGTTGCTGACCACCTCCTGCAGCGATTTTCTCATTCCTTCCATTGTGCAGGCACCCAAAAGTGGCTTCCTGCTTCCCATGACACGTTGGATGCTGGGTCCGCTGAAACCCCTGATGCTCAGTCATCTGGAATCCCTTCGTCTGGTCAATGATAATGATGTGCTCTACCGTTTTGCCAAATCCGAATGGACACGCCTCGACTCCGGAACCACCACCTGGTCACGGGTCTGGCAATGGGTGGTGCTTGGTAAGGTGTTAAGGGACGGACTCTCTTGAAGATTCTTCACATCACACCTTCCTATAAACCAGCCTACCTGTATGGAGGTCCTACCGTCTCGGTTTCCCTGCTGGCGGAAAACCAGGTGAAGGTCGGGCATCAGGTGACCATTCTGACCACCACTGCCAACGGACCAGCCGATTTTCCACCTTCACCCAATGGTGAAACCCTCGATGGTGTGACCGTTTACCGTTTCCCACGGTGGACAGGTGACCATACCCATTTTTCACCCCGGCTGCTGCTGTGGATGATCAGAAATCACCAGTCATTTGATGTGATTCATGTTCATTCCTGGTGGAATCTGGTGGTTTTGCCGGTCGTGCTCTGGTTTCGTCTTACCAGCCGGACCTTTGTGTTTTCTCCCCGTGGCATGTTCAGCGGTTACACGGTACGGTCAGGCCTCCGGATGCGTTTCCAGAAAGGACTGGCTTCATTTTTACTTAAAACAGCCCGGCTTCATGCCACCAGTCAGACAGAAGCTCAGGATCTTCTGACCACCGTTCCCGAGGGCCCGCTTTTTATACTTCCTAATTTTATTCCATTGCCTGCACCCGGTCTGCAAAGAGTGCCCCCGACAGACGGATCTGAAACGATCAGACTGATTTTTTACTCTCGGATACATGATAAAAAGGGACTTGAACTCACCTTCCGGTGTCTGGCCGCCTGCTCCCGGCTTCCCTGGCATTTGTCTGTGGCAGGATCTGGTGAACCTTCATATGTGGAATCCCTGAAAAAACTTGCTGAATCCCTGGGTCTTTCCTCACGCATTGATTGGGTGGGATTTGTGGAAGGTGATGAACGGTTCCGGCTGCTGCAACAGGCCGATCTGTTTATTCTGCTTTCAAAGAACGAAAACTTTGGCAATGCTGTCATTGAAAGTCTTGCCATGGGTGTACCGGTTCTGGTTTCCGATCAGGTTGGAGCCGGTGAATGGGTTCTGGCACGAAAGTGGGGTTGGGTGGTTCCCCTCGATGAGAAACAGATCATCAGCCAGATGGAAGAGATTCTTGCCTCGCCAGACGTTCTTCACTCCATTGGCTCAACCGCCCGCCTCGATGTTCACCAGTTTTACAACGATGGCACCCTGATCCAATCGTATCTCGACCACTATCGCCCCGCAGGTCTACCATGATTCAACCCAAAATCACCTTCGTGTTCCTCACCTTTAACGAAGAGAACAACCTCCCGGCCGGACTCGATTCCATTCCGCCTGACCTTGGTTCTGTTCTGATTGTGGACTCATTTTCCACCGACCGGACTCTGGACATCGCCCGACAGCGGGGCATTCCGGTTCTTCAGCATCCGTTTGGTAACTATGCCCTCCAGCGAAACTGGGCACAGGAACAGGTAACCACAGACTGGGTTTTCCCCATCGATGCCGATGAACGACTCACCCCAGAACTGGTGAATTGGATCCGGAATGATTTTCCTGGACTCGCAGAAAAATATAACGGATTCTTCTTTTCCCGCCGGACCCTTTTTATGGATCGATGGATCCGCCATGGAGGACATTATCCCAATTTCCATCTGAGACTGTTTCGCCGCGATTCGGTCCGGTGCGAAGAAAAGGCCTATGATCAGCATTTTACAGACCGGGTGGGCGGAACGTATCTCACCATCCGGAATGCCGACCTGATCAACATCGTTTCGGAAAGTCTGTTTCAGTTTACACACCAGCACAACCGTTGGTCCGACCTCGAGGCGAACGAAATTGTCAACCCGGGCAAGGAACTGAATGACGGTGTCAGACCTACCCTATTCGGAACGCCGGTTGAACGACGTCGGTGGCTGAAAACCAGGATTTTTATGAAAAATCCTCTCTTCGTCCGCCCGTTTTTATATTTCATCTACCGCTATTTTTTCAGACTGGGTATTCTGGATGGAATTCCCGGTCTGATCTTTCATTTCCTGCAGGGCTTCTGGTTCCGGTTTCTGGTCGATGCGAAAGTCTGGGAACGAAAACATCTCTCCGGAAATCGCCCATAATCCGGCAGAAAAGGGCCCACACCACATGAACCAGCAAACCAGTTCCTCCAAAATCCAAAGCATCGAAATGCTCAGGGGAATCGCTGCGTTTCTGGTTGCCTGGTATCATTTTACTCAGGGAAATCACCAGTTTCTATCCGATGGATGGTTGAAATCCTCCGGTGTCTGGGGCTGGCTCGGTGTTGAAATGTTTTTTGTCATTTCAGGTTTTGTCATTCCTTTTGCTCTGTACAAAGGACAGTTTATTTTTTCCACCGATTGGTACCGGTTTTTGCTAAAACGGATTACCCGGATCGATCCGCCCTACCTGGTCAGTATCGGACTGGTGGCCGGTCTATGGTACCTGTCTGCCCTGACCCCGGGTTTTCAGGGCCTTGCACCCGATATTTCATGGTATCAGGTTGCTGTTCATCTGGGCTATCTTACCGATTTTCTCGGGATGAACTGGCTTCAGCCCGTTTATTGGTCACTGGCCATCGAATTCCAGTATTATTTCCTGATCATGCTGGTGATTCCCCTTCTGATTCATCAGAACCTCACCATCAGACGAATGGCCATTCTGGTCCTGATTCTGATTCCGGTGATCGGATTTTCAAAAATTCTGGTTTTTTACTGGTTGGCCTTGTTCGGTATCGGAATCACCGGTTTTCTGTTTTATACCGGTCTTCTGAACCGCGTGGAGTTTTCTGTTTTTCTCAGCCTCAGCAGCCTGATTTGTGCATGGCGGATCGGTATTCCTGAAACCATTGCTGGCCTGCTGACTCTCTGGCTGATTTTCTTGCTGAAAAATGTGTCCATTCGTCCATTGCTTTTTATGGGGACCATTTCATACAGTCTGTACCTGGTTCACGTCCCCGTTGGTGGACGAATCATTAACCTGTTCACCCGTCTGGATGACTCCCTCTGGATTCATCTGGCTGGTTTGTTGGCAGCTTCTGCCGTTTCCATTCTTTTCTCGTGGATGTTTTATCATCTGGCCGAAAAACCATCAATCCGGCTGGCTTCCCGGATTACCTATTAGGACGTTTCTGATGACACGATTCAATCTGCAGTCTTTCTCGAATCCGGAATACAAGCCCGGTCCTCTCCCGAAACGGCTGATCTGGCTGTTTATTTCAATGGCCTTTTTCGAAACCGGATTCCCATGGCCGTCTTCCCTCAAACGATTTCTGCTGAATGTATTCGGAGCAGTCATCGGCCAGGGTGTTGTGATTAAACCGCACGTCCGTATCAAATACCCCTGGTTTCTGAAAGTCGGCGATTTCTCCTGGATTGGTGAGGAGGTATGGATTGATAATCTCGGGTTGGTTACAATCGGAGCCGATTCAATCCTTTCACAAGGCGTGTACATCTGCACGGGAAATCATAATTATAAAAAAGAAACATTCGATCTGATGGTGGGTCCGGTGTCGGTCGGGCATTCCACCTGGATTGGAGCAAAAACCGTTATCGCGCCTGGCGTAACGATCGGAGATGAGATTGTGGTGTCGTTGGGGTCTGTGGTAAAATCTTCCCTGACCATTCCGGGGATCTATTCAGGTAATCCAGCCATTCAAAAAGGTAACTCTGCAACCGCCTGAAACAAAAACGGGCAGCTGGTTTGGTTTCCAACTGCCCGCTTTATCAGGGATCGGGTGGCTTGTCTGATCCGTCTCATTTGACTACCCCATCAGCCACCAGCCGGTCATGGGCACGTTGTCCCAATCCAAGCCAGAAGTCAGTGGGGTCTTCGGTAGGTGCTAACTGCTTAAACCAATACGGGTCCTGCAAAGCTGCGAGGGTCAGGTAAGCCATGTATCGTTGTGCCCGGGTGGTTCCGGTCTGGCGGATCTGATCAACCTTTTTGTGCAAGGCACGAAATTGCCAATCCGGATTCTCCAGCTTAATCCGGGTAATCAGGCGCAGGGTTCCTTCCACCACTCCTTCATTATCCGAATTCAGGTTTTCCAGAAGCATATCCGTCAGTTTCGGATCAGCTTTGGTCGGTTCGATCGATGCTTTGGCTTCTTTCACGTCCAGTGAATGAGCCAGATGTCCGATCTGGGCCTGGGCGGGTACTGCGATCAGCAGGCCGGTTGCCAGTACCATCAGCAGAGTTGTTCTCATGGTCGTATCCTTTCTTTTTTTAAGCGGGAAGGGACTATCCCATTCCCCGATGCAAGTTTACGATGATTTTACAACACTTTTGTTCGTTCCTGATTGATCGTACGTCAATGCCTGTCATTTGTTTATCACCACCGGGAAATCAGCCGGAAAGAAAGGCATTTTCGTGAGAAAGCCGACAGAAGGACGGTTCTGTCAACAGGGAATTGCGGAAATCCGACAAGGTTTTACAATCAGTGGAAGCGCTTTTACTGCGAATAGAGGTTGAAGTGTGTCTTGGAAGGAAGGTCAGTGGCAGATGTTGACAAACCGGGACATCTGTCATCTGTTGTTCATGCTGATTGGCAATTTTTAACGGTCAGCCGGGAACTCGCTTTGAACAGAAAACCGAAGGGACCTGATTTGAACTGAATCGGGTCTGCTTAATTCAAGCGCCACGTGGTGACTGATTTGCAATTGGCCCGCAACATTGACATGTGTGTAATCATAGAACAGGTTGGAATCGGACTGCAGGGTAATGATTGTGGCAGGAACCAGTCCAAGCTCCCTTTCCAGCCCGTTTCGTATGGCTGAAATCCGCTCCGCAATGCCATTCTCCCTTGCCTTTTTCCAGAAGTTGGGATGTAAGGGAAACTCGATTAACAGAATTCTGCAGCCACCTCTCCGAAAATTCTCAATGGCAGAAATGAACAGTTTCGATTTCACCTCATCGATATTGGTTTCATTCTGGTCGGCCATTGACCGGATAATCCCTTCGTTCCGGAAAATTGGTTCGGGCTGATACGGAAATGGTTCCAGCGGGGCAGGTAACAACTTATTGGGCCGCAGATTGTTTTCGATCAATTGTTTGATCTGGTAAGGGGGCCAACCCATTTCTGCCATGGTGAATACGGTCGGCAAAAAAAGAAATCCCTTATCCACTCCCCATTGCGACCTGATCATTGATTGGGCCGAAAACCCAACCACCACCAGCGATGAATCCGGAATTAAAAACGACATGGAATGAAGGTTATACAGCCCCGAACCCGGCCGAACCACCGCAAAGGTTTTCATTCCGGTCTCTTTTGAAAGCTGATCCGTTGAAACACCGCGATATAGCTGCGAATCTCCAAATAAATAGATAGAATACCGGTCCATCTGTAACAGATCCGGATTCTTCCGGAGGACCAAAGCGAGGTAAAGAACCGATATCAGAATACCAGCCCCCACTACAGCCACACCGGTTTTAAACAGAAACCGTTTCATCATCAGAATTGAAAATAGATGTAATCTTTGGCGTCTTCGTGAAACAGGAAAATAACGGCAATCAGTACCATGTAAAATCCCCACCGGACCCATCGGTTAAGCGTTCCTGGTTTCCATTCCAAAACATGGTGAGAGTCCCGTCTGAAAAATTCAATGAGGAGAAATCCACCGGTCAGCAGAAGGACCCGCTCGGAATATAACTGACCGGAAGCCGCTCCATGGTTCATCAGGATTCCGGCGTAATAGGCCATGACGGTTTCGAGGTTTCCGGCTCTGAATAAAATACCGAGCATCGCAGTCAGACAAAAGGTGAACATCACAAGGATAATGGGTGGAATACCTGGAAAAGCCGAAGCACCCATGGCTCCCGGAAGTCTGAGCCGGCCGGCCGGAAAATACCCGGGAATGAAAAAGAGGGCGTTGACAAACCCGAATACAACAAAAGTCCAGGCGGGTCCGTGCCAAAAGCCAATCAGAACAAACAAGATGATCACGGCCGGTATTTTTACGGTCAGCCGGTTTCTGCCACTGGTCATGGGAATGAAAACATAGTCCCGGAACCAGTTGGTCAGCGAAATGTGCCACCGTCTCCAGAAATCGGGTATACTATCGGCAAAGAGGGGAAAATTAAAATTCCGGGAAAGCCTGAAACCAAAAAGGCGGGCCGATCCGATGGCCATGTCACTGTAACCCGAAAAATCACCGTACAACTGGACCAGAAACAACATCGCTGTCAGAATCAGAGTCAGGGAATCATAAGCAGAAGGATTGGAAAAAACCTGGCTGACCGGCCCGGCAAGTGAATCGGCTATGACAACTTTCTTAAGGAGACCCCAGGTCATTTGTCTGATGCCGTCACTGGCCTGCTCATAATTGAACGGCGCAATGGTTCTGAATTGCGGAAGCAAGGATCCTGCTCGCTCAATGGGACCGGCCACCAATTGGGGAAAAAAGCTTACATAGGTCAGAAACGAAATCAGGTTTCTTTCCGGGCTGATTTTCCCCCGATACACATCAATGGTGTAACTCATGGTCTGGAACGTGTAAAAACTGATTCCGACAGGCAGAATTATGGATAATCGCTCTGTGGCAAGCTGATAGCCAAAGAAGGAAAAGGCTGCAGCAAAATTCTCTATGAAAAAATTGAAGTATTTAAAAAAACCAAGGATAGCCAGGTTGGAAAAAACACTGACCATCAGGATCATTTTCCGTTGCCGGTCCTCCCGGTTACCAGACAACCAGATTGAAACCAGGTAATCTATCATCGAGCTGAGGAAAATCAACCCGAGAAAACGCCAGTCCCAATACCCGTAGAAAAAGTAACTGGCCAGAAGAAGAAATCCATTTCTGAAACGGATACTTCTGATACCGATTGTCCAATACAGAATGAAAACGACCGGCAGGAAAATAAAAAAATCGATGGAATTAAATACCATTACATCCGCAACATTTCAGGTCGTCCTTCCGATCAGACTGTTCTCATCCGGAACAGAATATCAAATTAAGACCAATTCAAAACAAAATAAAGAAAGGAAGCGGCTGGGCAAAAAAAATCCGGCCCCAAAAACCGGGACCGGATTAAAAAGGAAGGGGAAAAGCGGAAATCAGTCGCGGCGGGCGCCGAAGAACTGAAGCAACATGATGAACAGGTTGATGAAATCCAGGTACAGGCTCAGGGCACCCAGAATAGAGGCACGTGTCTGAACGTCCTGTGACTCTCCCTGAAGCTGATGGCTCATTTCCTTGATTTTCTGGGCATCATAAGCCGTAAGTGCAGTGAAAACCAGAACCCCGATACCAGAAATGATATAGTGCATAACCGGACTTTGCAGAAACCAGTTAACAACCGAGGCGATAATTAGTCCGATCAGTGCCATGAAGGCAATATTACCCACTTTGGTCAGATCCTGATTGGTCACAATTCCGTAGGTGGCCATTACGCCAAAGGTGGCCGCTGTGATCAGAAATGTGGTTCCGATGGAAGCGGAAGTATACACCAGAAAGATGGGGGCCAGTGTCACACCAGTCAGGGCAGAATAGACCAGAAACACAAGAATGGCTGTGGTCGGCTGCATGGACATCACCCGGGCCGACAACCAGAATACCAGTCCCAACTGAACGAGGAACAGGACAATCATGGTCATGGGGGTCAGTTGCAGGATCAGAGGGCTGGAAGCAAACCAAAGCGCTGTGGAACCGGTCAGGGCCAGACCCACGGTCATCCACATGAACACTTTGTTCATGATTTCACTGGCAGCTGCCGTTCCTGCCTGACTGCCTGCGGTTGCAGAATGGGAAGGACTGCTGCTCACGGTTTCGTATGATTTTAATTCACTCATGGTGGACTCCTTATAAAAGTTGTTAAAATACAGAGCAAAATCTTTGCCAAACAGGTAACAGATGGCTATTCTGGTCAGAATTTCTGCTTTGAAGCTGGTTAACCGGTCTGTTTTCCCTGCATTGACCAGAAAAATAACCACTCATTGTCTGTTCTGCTGACAGGAAGTCAGGCCGGAAAGTTCCGTTCAGCTAAAAATGGGGACTTTCACCATCCGGTTATCAATGAGGCGGGTCGATCCGAACCAGGCCGCACCAGCAAGCAGCACGTCGGTTCCCGGTATCAGTTCATCGATGGAAGCAAGGGTCACCGGATTTACGATTTCAAGATAGTCCAACCGGGCCCCTGTGTAGGCTGTGATCAATTGCCGGCCGGCCTCAGTAACCAAAGGAGCGTGACTTTCACCCGTGTTGATCATGGCTTCCATGTGTGTCAGGGCACCGACCAACCGGGTTGCTTCGGACCGTTCTTCTGAAGACAGATAAGCATTCCGTGAACTCATGGCAAGGCCGTCGGCTTCGCGGCAGGTGGGAACAGCCAGTATTTCCACCGGAATATTCAGATCTTCCACCATTCGTTTGATGATAATCAATTGCTGACGGTCCTTCTCGCCGAAGGCTGCCACATGGGGTTGTACAATATTGAATAGTTTTGCCACCACGGTGGTCACGCCGTCAAAATGACCCGGACGCGATTTTCCGCATAAACGCGTGGAAAGCTCTCCGACAGTGACCCTTGTTTGTGACCCGGCAGTATACATCTCAGCAACTTCAGGGATAAATAAAAAATCCACATCCTGTTCTTCGGCCAGGCGGGCATCGGCTTCATGAACCCGTGGGTATTTTGAATAGTCCTCATTAGGTCCAAACTGGAGCGGATTAACAAAGACGGATACCACCACACAATCACAGTGTTCAGAAATGGCCTCAATAAGGCTCAGATGCCCCTCATGAAGGGCTCCCATGGTGGGAACCAAACCGATACGCCGGCCGGCCTGACGGGCAATTGACAGTTCATGAATCAGATCGGATTGTGTGTGAATAATTTCCAAAACGGCACCTGTGCTTATTTAGAGTCTCTGTTTGTAACCCGTATTATGACGAGTAATTCCTTCAATAAAATTAGTACGTCAAATGAAGGGTATCAGAACAAATCCGGGTGTTTCCTGTTTTTCTAATCAAATCCCAATCCATTACTTTTTCCAGGCAGATAAGTCCCGTTGGACCAGGGACTCCAGCTTACGGATATCACCCACAAAAAAGTCACGCAACTCTCTGCGGATGGCCGGAGTCAATTGATCTCCTTTTATCATCGATTGTAACATGGGCTTCAGGATGGACCGGAATGACCCCGGAACGATATTTTTCAGCCAGGTAATCGCCTTTTGCCTTTTAAGCAGATGAATTTTATCCGATTTATCGCTCACATTGCGTCTTTCCTCCACATTGGGCACATGGGAATCATCGACTTCAAGAAACCGGTATACAGAGCGCATCGTGCCCAGCGGGTCTTTGTTTAAATCCTCAAAGAATATGACATGTACCCGGTCCTTTCCAAAGGCACTCAGATAACCGGCCAGTCCTTCTGCATACATTCCGTATTGCAGGTAAGGGCGATGACCATAGGAGGAACCGGAACGGATCGATTCCATTTCTTCACGGATGGCCTTGCTGAAGGTCCTGTTTTCAATTCCGCGGGCCACATAATCTCTGTAATTGGAATAGGCCCGTTCAATGGGATTGCGAAGAACGGCCACAATCCGAACATCCGGAAGCAATTCCTTGATCCGTGGAATGACTTTTAAATTGGTGAGGTAACCGGTAGAACACTCCCCAACTGCCTTTTCCCCGTCCACTGTTTCAAAGAGTTTCTCATAGTCCTCCAAAGTTGTGGCATAAGGTGCCAACTTTCTGGTTCCAGGAATAAACGGGATTTCTTTCCCTTCAAAAATGAAAAAGGAGGGTTCCTTTGCTGGTGATACAAAGATGTCGGGATGACTTTTCAGGTAGTTATATATGGAGGTGGTACCACCTTTATTCGCACCGATCAGTAAAAAATTTGGCCTCAAACCGGGTCTCCGTGTGTATTCTGTTTGGTTCACTTTTTCATAAAAACTGGTTGAATGACTCCCTTCACATTCAACCATCTCAAGTCAGTAAATCACTGAAATTGTCCATTCCTCCTTCCACATTCATTCGTTTTGCGTCATTTTCTGAATGAAAAACCGACGCGGCGACCAGATCAACCTGGCTGATGTCGGGCGCATATGAAGTCGTTCCGGAATGGAGAAACGATGGACTGGTTTTTAGATTTCTGCCTTAATCCATCAGAAAAGGCAGTCGGAGTCAGATTGGTATTCCTATTAACCAGGTAAGATTTCGACTCCGGCGCCGAAAATACCGCTTTACTTTTTTAGGCACAAACGATTCCTGACTTCCAGCTTTGGTTTTTCCGCAAGGAAACCCGATTAAAAAATGCAGCCGCTGAAAAAAGGCACCCATTTCCACCCGCGCCAGTCAAAAGGAAATCAGAATCCAGATTCTACTTATTCAGGAATCTGATCATGCAGGCCCGGATTACAAAATGGTTTTCCCTAATGCACTGGCCACCATTTCAACAGCCACCTCAGCCGTTTGATTTCTGATATCCAGAATCGGATTGATCTCGGTGATTTCCATGGACCCGACCAGACCGGTTTCAGCAAGGGTTTCCATGATCAGATGGGTCTCCCGGTAACGCAACCCGCCCATGACCGGTGTTCCGACACCCGGAGCCACGGCCGGATCCATTCCATCCACATCAAAACTGATGTGAAGAACATCGACCTGCTCCTTCAGAATGGAAATGGCCTCATGAATCACCTGATAAATTCCCATCCGGTCAATGTCGGCCATGGTGTAGGCATGAATGCCCATGGCCCTGACATTTTTCTTTTCATCTTCATCCAGGTCCCGGATACCGATCAAAGCGACATTTTTCGGATCGACCTTTCTGAAATCACCATGTAAGCTGGTCAGTTCCCTTGCTCCAAGACCCACATTCACTGCCAATGGCATTCCATGGATATTACCCGTTGGAGAGGTTTCTGGTGTGTTCATGTCGGCATGGGCATCGACCCAAACCACCCCCAGGCGTTTTCCTTGTTTGCGGTAATAGGCAGACAATCCCGCAATGGTCCCGATGGCAATGGAATGATCTCCGCCCATCACAATGGGAAAGGCACCTTCTGATTTGGCAAGTTCAACCCGTCTGGCCAGATGTTCACAGGCGGTTTGAATTTCTCCAATGAATTTCAGTTTGGGATCCGATATGTGGCCGTGCTCTGGTATGGGCACAAAAATATCATCCTGGTCATCTTCCACATGGAAACCCATCCGGTTGATTTTTTCCTTAATTCCGGCCAGTCTTAAGGCAGAAGGTCCCATATCGACCCCACGCCGTCCCGCCCCAAGATCCATGGGGACATCAATTAATCTGATTTTCATTCCGTTTCCTGTCTGTCAACCTGGCGCTAAGATAACAAGGATTCACAAACCTTGGTTCTCCGATGCCTTCTTGTATACCCGTACCGTATTTTTAAGTATGAAACCCGATGTAATCATTGTTGGTGCCGGTGCGGCCGGACTGATGACTGCCATCTCGGCTGCCAGACATGGTGTCCGGACAGTTCTCCTGCTCGATCAGAGCCAGCGCCCCGGCCTAAAAATCCTGATGTCGGGCGGCGGTCGGTGCAATCTGACCAACGGGGAACTTGACCTGAACCGGTACCGGTGTGCCTCGGTCAACAGTCTGAAAAAGGTGATTCTTCAGTTTCCTCCCAGCGAGGTCATCGCTTTCTTTAACCAATTGGGCGTATCAACCAAAACCGAGGAGCCGTGGAAAAAGGTCTTTCCGGTTTCCGATCAGGCCCAATCGGTCCTTGCGGCTCTGTTGGGTGAAATCAGACGGGCCGGAATCCGGTTCCAATTCCCGGAATCTGTCCTGAAGTTGATGCAGCAGCCTGATGGCTGGATGGTTGAAACCAACCATGGCCGGTATCTGACACCACGGGTGGTTGTGGCCTCAGGCGGATTTTCCTATCCGCACACCGGCAGTGACGGACGGCTTTGGAACATGCTGGACAAGCTGGGAGTCCCCATGACAGCGCCCATTCCGGCCCTGACCCCTCTTCACACCAATGGCCGGCAGTGGCATCAGCTTTCCGGAATGACCCTTCAGGCCGCATTAACTGTCACCAGAAATGGGAAACCACTCACCACCCGGACCGACAGTCTGTTATTCACCCACCAGGGAATCAGTGGTCCGGCCGCCATGGACGTGAGCGAATGGTTCGCTTCAGAATCCGGCGGAACCAGGCTCACCGTCAATTTTCTTCCAGGAACCGATCTGCAAACAGCAGATTCCACCTTTCTTGCCTATGCAAAATTGCATCCCGATCAGATGGTTGTCACCTGGCTGAACCAGTTCATTCCGGACCGTCTTTCCCGTTTACTCGCAGAACTTTCGGGAACCGCCGGAATACGCCTTAATCAGATTACACGGAATCAGCGACTGACTTTACTTGGATTGCTGACGGGATCGGAATTGCCGGTCAGCGGAACAGGTGGGTATAAAAAGGCCGAGGTAACCGCTGGTGGTATTGAACTGGGGACCCTCAATCTGAAAACCATGGAAATCAGAACCCATCCGGGTCTGTATACAGTGGGGGAAATTGTTGATGTCCACGGCCCCATCGGAGGTTATAACTTCCAATGGGCGTGGAGCAGCGGATGGGTATGTGGAAAAGGACTCGCTGTTTAGGCGACGTTCTGTTCCCGCAGGAGAAATTCCGGTTCAGAAGTACCGAGAATAACCCCCTCATCAATGATGCATTTCCTGACATTTTTCCGGCTGGGCAGATCGAACATGACCGGAATCATTTTCTCTTCCAGAATGGAACGAAGCCCGCGTGCCCCGGTTCCACGTTCGATTGCCTGACGAACAATCACCTTCATGGCAGAATCGGTGATGACCAGATCGGTTTCTTCCAGTTTGAACAACTTCTGATACTGTTTTACCAGCGCATTTTTGGGTTTGGTGAGAATCTGAAGCAGCATCTCATCATCCAATGGTTCAAGAGCAGACACCACAGGCAGGCGACCAATAAACTCTGGAATCAGGCCGTATAACAGCAGATCTTCCGGCTGTACGAACTTCAGAATGGTGTGATCTTCCTTCATCCTGACTTCCTGGCTGACTTCGGATTTAAACCCAATGGTGCCCCGGTTCAGACGACGGGCAATGATTTTTTCCAGTCCGTCAAAAGCGCCACCACAAATAAACAGGATATTTTTGGTGTTGACGTTGATCAGACTTTGTTCGGGATGTTTTCTGCCACCCTTGGGCGGAACCCCGGCCACCGTGCCTTCCAGAATTTTCAGAAGGGCCTGCTGAACCCCTTCACCTGATACATCGCGGGTGATGGAGGGATTGTCGCTCTTGCGTGCAATTTTATCGATCTCATCAATGTAAACGATTCCGCGTTCAGCAGATTCCAGATCATAATCAGCAGCCTGAAGCAAACGGACCAGGATGCTTTCCACGTCTTCACCCACATAACCGGCCTCGGTCAGCGCTGTGGCATCGGCTATGCAAAACGGGACATCGAGTACCTTAGCCAGGGTCTGGGCCAGGAGTGTTTTTCCTGTTCCGGTGGGCCCAACCAGAAGAATATTCGACTTGTCTATATCGACCTGATCAAATTCCTTGCTGACCTTTTTGTTGTCAATCCGTTTATAATGATTATAAACCGCCACAGACAAAGCCACTTTAGCCTCGTCCTGGCCGATCACGTACTGGTCAAGTGCCTCTTTAATTTCCCGTGGCTTCAGCCGGCGAACGGTCTGTGCCGGTTTATCGGAAATGGACTGGGTTTCGGAGGACTTGGCATTGTTATAAATAATTTCAACCGCACTGTTCACACACCGGTCGCAGATGTAGGCGCTCAGACCAGCCACCATCGAATTCACTTCGGTGGAGGGTCGTCCGCAAAACGAACATTTTATCCGGAGGTTCTCGGTCTTACTCATGGTTTCCGTTCCAGAATTTCATCGACGAGGCCGTATTCTTTGGCTTCGGTAGCCGACAGCCAGTAATCGCGTTCAGAATCTTTGTGAATCTTATCGAAGGTCTGACCGGTATGCCGGGCCAGAATCTGATACAGATTTTCTTTCATTTTCAGGATTTCCCGAGCATGAATTTCAATATCAGTGGCCTGGCCCTGAACCCCGCCCATCCATGGCTGGTGAATCATGACCCGGCTGTTGGGCAATACCGACCGTTTGCCTGCTTTACCGCCGGCAAGAAGAACAGCTCCCATGGAAGCGGCCATTCCGATACAGATGGTTGCCACATCGGGTTTAACGTACTGCATGGTATCATAAATGGCCAGACCCGAAGAAATCGATCCGCCCGGCGTATTCAGATACATAAAAATGTCGCGTTCAGGGTCTTCCGATTCCAGGAAAAGCAGCTGAGCAATAACCAGGGAGGCCGTTACATCATCAATGGGAGATCCGATGAAAATGATCCGTTCCTTCAGTAACCGGGAGAAAATGTCATAAGCCCGTTCGCCGCGACCGGTTTGTTCGATAACCATGGGAACGAGGTTGTTGTGAAAATCGGGGGTCTTGTACATCATGGGGGGTGTCCTTTATGTCTGTTGATAGCAGAACATTTCTTCCAAGGTAAAAATTTCGGGCCGGCAAAGAAACCGGCCCTTTTCCATATCAGGCGTTCTGAACCCGGAGTTTGAAGTCTTCGGGAGCAACCATGGTCACCTTCACTTTTGATGTGATCAGGGAAACCAGCTTATCGGTCAGAATCATGTTGTTAACTGACTCACGGGCATCGGGTTTTGAATAAGCCCGACGCAACGATTCCACTGGAATTTTATCCTGCTCAGAGACCTTTTTCAGGTAGGCTGTAAAATCGTCTTCAGTCACAGCCAGATTCTCTTTTTCGATGAGGTTTTGCTTGATCAGATACCATTTGGCGCTGCGCTCAGCCAGAGGTTTATTCTGGGCGCGGTAACTGTTTTCATCGAAATCGGCAGGAAGTTTATGATCCTTTTGCTGATGGGCCACTTCGTGAATGAAGTTTTCGAGAAAGGCCTCAACCAGTGTTTCGGGAATTTCCATTTCAGCAAGTCCGACCAGTTCATCCATGATGGAATCCTGCAGACTGGTTTCACTGCGCCGGGCAAACCGCCGGGCAATGCCTTCCTTCAGGTTCTCACGAAACGCATCGACCGTCTGGAACTGACCTTTTGTATAGTCTTTTACAAAATCATCAGTCAGATCGGCCTTTTTAAGGGCAGTGACATTCTGAATGGTAACCTGCACCGGACGCCCGCTTTCGGTACCATCAAGCATCGTCAGCGCAACGGAATCTCCTTTGGATTTGCCGATGAGCTTTTGTTTGTCCGATTCAGAAAACTCTTCTGACCGCATGCTGAAGAATTTGGGATTCAGCTTATGTCCGGAAGGCTTTCCGTCGGCACCCAGTTCTTCCACTTCGAGGGTTGCAAAGTCTTCAGATTCAAAGGCTTTGGCCGCATCATGTTCAAAGGAACCAGAAATTTTGCGGATGTAATCCAGTTCATTATCCACATCGGCTTCATTGATATCGGGAGAGATCTGCTTCACCGATAATTTTTTATAATCGGGCAATTTAATCTCGGGCTGAACGTCATAGGCCACCGTGAATTTCAGGGGCTGCCCCGGGTTAAAATCGATGGAAGTCATCACCGGACGGGCCACCGGCTTCAGACCTTTTTCATCAAATGCCTTCTGAAAAAACTTCTGGGCAATTTTTTCGATCTCCTGATACTGGATCGACACGCCATACATTTTTTCAATCATGGCCATGGGGACTTTCCCCGGCCGGAATCCGGGCATGGTCGCCTTCTGCTGATAGCGGCGGTAAGCCTCGGAAAAGTGAGGGGTCAGTTCATCGGTTGAGACCTCGACATGGAGTTCTTTTCTGACTTTTGTAACATCAACAATGGTTGATTGCATGGATGGTTCTTTCATCGTTTTAAAACAAAAAAACGGAACAGGGTTCCGTTTCCGTTGGTTCCACCGGTTTCCCGGCAGATATGTTGTACGCGAGGAGGGACTTGAACCCCCACGGGTTACCCCACCAGATCCTAAGTCTGGCGCGTCTGCCAATTTCGCCACTCGCGCGTTAAGTCAAACGGAACCTTAAATATCAGATTTCTCCGTTTTAAAAGCAAAAACGGAATATCATCAAACCCGTCAGACGCGGGTCATGGAAGCCAGTTTGCTGATGGTGTTCTTCAGATCGGCCCGGGGAACAATGAGGTCGAGAAAACCATGTTCCTGCACAAATTCAGAGGTTTGAAAGCCGGGAGGGAGATCCTTGCCGATGGTTTGCCTGATGACACGCGGACCTGCAAAACCGATTAGAGCACCGGGCTCTGCAATATTAAAATCGCCCAGCATGGCAAACGAGGCGGTAACCCCGCCGGTGGTCGGATCGGTCAGAACCGAGAAGTAAGGCAGACGTGCTTCGGCAAGAAGTGTCAGTTTGGCAGAGGTTTTGGCCATCTGCATCAGAGAAAAAGTGGCTTCCATCATCCGGGCGCCACCCGATTTGGATATCATCACAAACGGACATTTCAGTTGTAGAGCTTTATCGATGCCGCGGGCAATTTTTTCGCCCATTACCGAACCCATCGATCCGCCAATGAAGCCGAAATCCATACAGGCAATCACGATGGCATTGCCATTCATGGTTCCAGAGGCATAGCGGCAGGCATCGTGCAATCCGGTCTTTTTGATGGTGGCCTTGATTCGGTCGGTGTACCGCTTGGTATCAACAAAACCCAGCGGATCTTCCGAGATCATATTGGCATCATACTCGGTGAAATCGTTGTTATCGAACAGGATTTCAAAGTAAATTTCCGAGCCAATCCGGAAATGGTGTCCGCATTTGAAGCATACATACAGGTTATCGACCAGCTGACGTTTATACAGCATGGTTCCGCAGCTGTCACATTTGCTCCATAACCCATCGGGTGAATCCTTCTTTTCAGATTCAGCCGTAATCCCTGCTTCTTTCCGTTTAAACCAGGCCATAGTTTCTCCTAAATCAACGACGGATTTCCGGAAATCCGCGCAACAAAATCCTTGATGTAAACCGGTTCGGTGACAAATACGTCATCCGATTCACCCTTTGCCAACCGGCGTCCAGCCAGAATACCCACCGAAACCGCCAGTCTGCCCGCATCCGGGTATGTTTTCCAGCTTTCTATCCGAACTCCTTCCCGTACCGGAATCTGGTCACTTTCGACCATCCAGACCCGGGTGCCGGACCGTTCCGACAACCAGGCATCCAGGGACTGACAGGCCAGTCGGCCATCCGGATGGCGACCGTACCAATCTCCCTGGCGGGCATCAATCAGACATCCAATTTCAGCGATCGCGGGGTCAGACGCAAGCCGGTGTTCCCATGCCTGAAAAGTTGGAACCACCAGAAAAGGGCAGTTCCACCCCAAAGCAAGGCCCTTTGCCACAGAAAACCCGATACGCAGACCAGTGAATGAACCGGGACCTCCGCAGACCGCCACGGCATCGGGACGGGTGACGCCAGTCCCGGAAAGGATCTTAACTATTGCTGGCATGAGCTGTTCACTGTGACCGTTGGGAATCCAGTCGGACCATGCAGCCCTTTCCTGCTCACCCTCGGTCAGGGCCACTCCGGCCATGGCAGAAAAGGTATCAATTGAAAGAATCATCCTGGCTCCGACAATGAAATGGTTCTGGGTTCATCACCGGTTCCGGTCAGATGAATCCGGTAATGAACGGCGGGCAGCACCTCGGGACACTTTTCGGCCCACTCGATCAGCTTGATTCCCGGAAGCAGCCAGTATTCCTCAATTCCGATGTCCCATAATTCTCTTACATCATCAATCCGGTAAAAATCGAAATGATAAACGGGGACTTGGCCTTCATAGGCATTTACAATGGAAAAGGTCGGAGAGCTGACCTGACTGCCCTGAATACCAAAGACGGATACCAGCCCGTTAATCAGGGTGGTCTTTCCCGAGCCCAGGTCACCGGTCAGGGCCACGACCGATCCCGTGTTCAGTTTTTCACCGATGGCTTTACCGATGGATCGGGTCTCTTCAGCCGATGACGAGGTCCAGGAGTGCATACAATATTAACGTAGTCTGGGTGACAGAACCGACACGGGAACAATCATTTCTTCCATGGAAAGTCCGCCATGCTGGAACGTGTCGCGGAACTGGTTCTGGTATTGGTTGTAATTATTCGGATACAGCAGAACGGCATCCTGCTTGGCAATCATGTAATTGGTGTTACCGCTGTATTTCGGAAGTCTGAAATCGTTCGGATTCCGGATAATCAGAATATCCTTGGGATCGCCATTGAGGTTCCTTCCGTACTTATACCGCAGATTGGTGCTGGTTTCACGGTCTGCGTTCACCCGGGTTCCCCGAGTACAACGGACACAGCCATGATCGCTGGTCACAACCACTTTCACTCCGGCTTTCGACAGATTAATCAGAAGGTCTTTCAGAAAGGAATGATCGAACCAACTGTTCGACAGCGACCGGTAGGCCTGTTCATCGGGTGCCAGTTCCTTCAGAATACCCATTTCGCTGCGGGCATGGGAGATCATGTCGACAAAATTGATCACCACCGCTGTCAGATCCTGCCGGATAAGATTTCCAAAGGATTGCTCCAGCCCTTTAGAATCGGCCTGGGTATTGATTTTAAAATAGCGCGGATCCTGACTTAAGGATGTCCGGTTACGCGCAAAAAAGGCTTTCAGTAGCTCAGCCTCGTAGGCATTCAATGACTCTTCACTATCCACCGAATACGTCCACAGATCAGGATACCGGTTTTCGATTTCAGAGGGGAACAGTCCCGAAAAAAGTGAGTTACGGGAATATGGAGTGGCAGTGGGTAAAATGCTGAAGTAATAACGTGTATCTGCTGTGAAGTAATCGGTCAGTCTTGCTTCAAATTCCATCCACTGATCGGAACGCAGGCAATCGATCACAATATAAAAGACCGGTTGTTTCGATTTCAGTTCAGGAACCAGAACCTGCTGCAGGATATCCACACTCAGAAGCGGACGTTCCCCCGGTTTTGCGTTCACCCAGCCCCGGTACTGGTCTTCGACAAAACGGATAAAGCGAAGGTTGGCCTGTCGTTTCTGGTCGGTAAGCATCTGCCTGATGCTGTCATCCTGCACGGATGCCATGGCCAATTCCCACCTGGTCAAAGAGGTAAAGACTTCTATCCAGTCATCGGCAGAGGAAGCCAGGTCGATATCCTGATTGAGCCGGTTGGAGGACTGCAGATAGTCCCTGCTGGTGATTTCATGGGTGATCCGGCTGTTATCAAGGCTCTTTTTAATGGTCATCAGAATCTGGTTCGGATTCACCGGTTTGATCAGAAAGTCGGTGATCTGGCGGCCAATGGCTTCTTCCATGAGCGATTCGGCTTCGCTTTTGGTGATCATGACCACCGGAAGGAACGGTTTACGCTTTTTCAATTCACCCAGCGTTTCGAGTCCGCCCATTCCGGGCATGTTTTCGTCGAGAAAGACCAGATCATAAGATCGCTGGTCGACCAGTTTCAGAGCATCTGCTCCGCTGGCGACGGCATCAACCAGATATCCTCGTGATTTCAGAAAGGTAAGATGAGCGGTCAGATTTTCGATTTCGTCATCGACCCAAAGCAGGGTGGCCACCGGTTTTTCCATGTTCAGTCTCCGTTAAGTAAAACGATAGCCAGTGACAATAAAATCCTCCCCAAAAAGGTTGAATGTAATCTGCACCTTGCCGATTTTCAATGTTCTTTGTTGTTTAACCGGCAGGCTCTATCTTGACAAGACAGACGGGCAGCACCGGGTTTCAGTTGCTGGTGTACAACAATCAAATCCGGAAAAAAATTGCATCCGCTGCCGGCAGCACTCAACTTTTACAGGTATCCGATGAGCTATTCCCTGTCCCAACTGGTCTTTGAACTCAGTCATCATCTGAATGGTGAACTTTCCGAACTTCAGGGAAACTTCCTGATGCGAATTCCCATGCCCGACGGGGAAATTCAGGAAGTCATTTTTATCCAGATCGAAAATCAGAACAAGGAAGTCATTCTGAAATATTTCAGCATTGCAGGTCCGGTTGAACCTACCGCCCAACTTCTTGAATTCCTGCTGAGGAACAATCTTGGAATGGATTATGGCGGGTTTTCACTCATGCAACTGAACAACGCCGAAAACCTGGTAATTTACGAATCAAGAGCCATGGAAACGGCCAAACCGGCCGAAATGGTAACTGCTGTGGCTTACGTCGCCAAACTTGCCCATGAAGCCAAAAAACGTCTGAGGTCTGGTCTTGCCCCACTGTAATCACCGACGTCTGACGGTGTTGGGTCTGCTTTTGGTACCAGGTCTGATTGCTGCATCGGTTCCCGACTCACTGCGGACAGCCTCCATGTCAACCATTCCCTCCGTCCGGCAGGAAGCCGTTTTTCAGAATCAGGCATCCGACAGCAGCCGGTTTTATTTTCCTTTCCGCGATCTGACGTGTCTGCAGGCCCTGGTACGGCCCGGGTACCATTTCTCGGGTTACGGTCCGTCTGTCAAGTCATCCTTTTTTACCGATGGATTACTGCCGGGGGATCAGGGTCTTGTGCTGAACGGGTTCGATCTGCGTGATCCGGTAACCGGGTGGTTACACCCTTCCGCATTGTTCATCAGTGCCATTGATGGCTTGCAATGGGGTCCGTCTGCTTTTTCCACAGCAGCTGCCTCCTGGGAACTGAGCCAATCCATCACACAGCCCGATGTTCCGCTTTCGAAGGTCTTTTTCCACCAGGGTTATGATCGGTTATCGGTTTTTCAGGGGCAGTTTACAGCCCGGGTGACAGGTCCGACCACCATTCAGGCCGGTTTCGGCCGCACCATTTTTGATGGTCCGTTTAAGTCGGACATCGGATTTAATCCGGTACTTCCCGGCTCTTCCGACCAGTATCAGTACCTGTTCCAGATTCGACACCAACTTACCGAAGGGTCGACCCTCCGGGCCTGGTTTAACGGATCCAAAATCCGGAATGGCAACTATGGTGGGGTCGATGATTCCCTGGTTGCAACAGGTCAGAGCTCGGCCTACAATCCCATCGATGCCGTGCTGGTCTCTCCCGATAAGTATTCCCGGACCACCACAACCCTGATGGGGGCCGACTGGACTCACCGCGATACCCTGGCGGGTCAGGTTTTCTCGTTTTTTGGTCGGCTGGCCTATCAGCGTCACGGGTACAAATCCCGTGGTCCGGCAGATGAATACAACGACCAGACGCATTGGACGGGATGGGATGTTGAACTTACCCGTTTCCGGACCGGACTGGAAGCCTTGCCGGGTGGATTTCCCGTTCAGATCTGGACCGGAGTAGAAACCACCAGCCGGCCTGGATCCACTTTTATCCCGGCATTTTCCTCGATGACCCGGTTTCCGGGCGGGTTGTCTGCGCACACCCCATCCGGTCTTTTCCGGTTTTCGGCTGGTGTGACAACCGGCGACCTGAAAGATGCTGCTGACTGGCGGACTTTCTGGGCAAGCGCCCGGATGTCGGTACTCAATCATACCCTTTCACTCAATGTTTCGGATAGCCGTGAACCGCTTCCCATTCTGGATCAGGTCTTACTGACAGGTTTTGCTGATGGAAAGGCGATCAAATCCATACGCATGATGAGTGCATCCTGGGCATCAGGAAACGAAACCGGAGAGTACTCCGTTTCTGTGAGTTACCTGCAGCGAAACAGTCCAGGTCCGGAATGGACCACCGGGCGGGTGCAGCCCGATTCCATTGTCTACTATTTTTCCTCGCAGTCAAAGGCCCGTTATCTCGCCGGAGGGGCCCGGTTTCTGCAACGGTTTGGGTGGTTTGAAACCGATGGGGATGCTGCTTTCCATTCGGACCATCGCCTGCCGGCCTGGCAGACCCGTCTCGGAGCGGCCGTGAATCTGCTGCTTTTCAGAGACCATCTTTATCTCAAAGCCGGATTGGAAGGGTACCTACGTCCTGAGAGCTCACGGCTTTACCCCGATACCCGTTTTAATCAGATTTTTTTCACAGGAGGAAACACACCAGCCCACAAACAGGTGAATGTGTTTCTTCGCGGGAAGGTCAATGATATTCTCTTCTGGTGGCAATGGGAAAATGTCACCAATGAACCAGGGTATCTGTATGACGGATTTCCAATTCCGGTATCGGTATTCAGTCTGGGTCTGACCTGGTGGTTATGGAACTGAGTTTACGGATTTTCCTGATGGGTTTGCTGGTTGCCGGCTGTTCTAAACCCGCCCCACAAACCGGAGAAACGATCACCGACGAGGTGGGAAGAACCCTTCAGGTGACCATTCCTGCAAAGCGGATTGTATCGATGGCACCCAGTATCACAGAAATTCTGTTTGCCATTGGTGCCGGTAAGCAGGTTGTTGGAGTCACTGATTTCTGCAATTTCCCGGCCGGAGCTGATTCACTGCCCACCATCGGCGGTCTGACCACCCCCTCTGCAGAACAATTGTTGCTTCTGACCCCCGACTTGGTCGTTGCCACTGCAGACGGAAACCCCAGACAGCTGGCTGACCGTCTTGGCAATGCTGGAGTTCCCTTCTACACCACGCACCCGGTTTCCATCGTCAGCCTGTATGACGGCATTTCCAGATTGGGATATCTGACCGGACATGTCCGTGAGGCCGATTCGCTGATTGCTTCCATGATCTCAATCATTGGCAAACAACCCGATCGGGTACAGCCACCCACGGCCTTTGTGGTCATTGGCACCGACCCGCTTATGTCGGTTTCTTCCGGTTCTTATCTGGATGATGTCCTGATGCTTTCCGGTCTGAAGAACCATTCAGCCGGACTTGCGGTCCGGTATCCTGTGATCAACCCGGAAAGTCTGATTCTGAATCCGCCCGATTACATCCTGATTCCTACCGGGTCAACCACCATGCCCGATCCTCATTTGCCGGAATCCATTCTACAGTTGAACCGCCCGGTGATCCGTGTGGATGCTGATTCCTTTTACCGTCCCGGTCCCAGGCTGGCCACGGTCATCGCAGACATCCGCCGGCAGGTCAGGCTGTGACCACTTTTCATCCTCTCCGGTTTGCTGCTCATTTAACCGGCTGGATGGTGGCTCTGATCATCCTCTCTCTCGCTTCCGTCCTGATCCAACCGGGATCAGCTTCTCTTACTGAATGGATTTCCTGGTTCCGGACCGGTGAACCCGAGTCATTGGGACTGATCTGGACCGAATTCAGACTGCCACGGCTGATTGCGGCAGGAATGACCGGCGGGGCACTTGCCGTGTCGGGGTTAATTCTGCAACTCATGCTCAGAAATCCTTTGGCAGAACCTTACATTCTGGGCATCAGTTCAGGCGCTTCACTGGGTGCTATTCTTCCCCTTCTGCTGGGTGTTCATCTGTATTTCATTCAGGCTGGGGGCGCTTTTCTGGGTGCCGTAATCGTCAGTGCGGTGGTATTCAGAATTGGCTACCGCTTTGGTGTGCTCGATACCGGCCGGTTGCTTTTGGGTGGGGTCATGATGTCGGCCCTTCTGTCTGCTGTTATTTTTCTGGCCCTGCATCTGACCGGCGACAGTCTCCGAATCGCCATCACCTGGCTGATGGGAAATCTGAGTCTTTCCGATCCGCAGCTGGTCTGGCCCTTGTTTCCCGTTATCCTGTTTTTACTGGCTGTGCTGATCCGGTATGCCTGGTCATTTAACCTGTTGCTCACCGGAGAAGCCGTGGCCCGTCAGTCGGGTGTACCCGTTGAACGGCTGAAAAGGGTGGCCTATCTTTGCGTTTCGGCCATGACCGGACTGTGTGTGGCAACCAGCGGAATCATTGGCTTCACCGGACTGGTGGTTCCGCACATCCTGCGGATATTTTATGGCAACGATCACCGGTATCTGATTCCGGTTTCCTTTCTGGCCGGTGCCATTTTTCTGATTCTGTCCGATTGGATAGCCAGAAGTCTCCTCTATCCGTCCGAATTACCGGTCGGAGCCATCACGGCCCTGATTGGTGCACCCTATTTTATCTATCTTCTGATTAAAAAAACCTGATGAGTTTCCGCCTGGACCATGTCAGTTTCCGGTACCCTGATCACCAGTTTCTGACACTGGATGCGCTGAATTTTTCCATCGAACCCGGTTCTTTTGTGTCGGTGATCGGACCCAATGGAAGCGGCAAATCCACGTTACTGAAATTGCTGGCTGGTATCCATCCGCCCGCAATGGGATCCATCTGGTATCACGATCGTTCTTTCCATACCATGCGCCCGGAAGAACGCGCCACCCATATCGCTTATGTTCCCCAGCAACACCCGTTGCTTTTCACCATGACGGTGACCGAACTGGTTGCCACCGGACGTGCACCCTATCTGAACTGGTGGGGTCAGCAGACAGCCGCGGACCTTCAGGCCATGGATGAAGCCATGAATCTGGCCGATATCCATCATTTGAAACCATTGCCTGTCGATCAGCTTTCCGGCGGGGAACAACAACGTGTCTGGATAGCCCGGGCCCTTGCCCAACAATCGGAAACCATTCTTCTGGATGAACCAACGGCTCACCTCGACATCCGGCATCAGATTGATGTCTACCAGTTGCTGAAAAAATTACAGACCCACAGTGGCCGGACCATTGTCACTGCCTGTCATGACCTGAACCTGGCGGCCCGGTTCAGCAGCCACATTCTTGTTCTGGTCTGTGGCCGGCCGTTCCGCTTCGGAACGGTTGCCGACACCCTGACTCCCTCTGTCATCCGGGATGCCTTTCAGGTGAACACCCACATTGAATCAACCCTTGCCGGTATCCGGATTGACCTGATTCCGGATCCGGCAGATCCATAAACCATGACTGACCCAGAAAAGGAGAACCCATCACCATGAATGTATTTGAACTGATGTCGCAAAGGGACCACGAACAGGTTGTTTTCTGTTCGGATACCCGCACCGGACTGAAGGCCATTATTGCCATTCACAACACCACACTCGGACCTGCTCTCGGGGGAACCCGGATGTGGAAATATGAAAACGATGCCGCTGCCCTGAACGATGTGCTGAGACTTTCCCGCGGAATGACTTACAAAGCCGCCGCTGCCGGCCTGAATCTGGGCGGAGGAAAAGCAGTCATTATCGGAAATCCGAAAACCGACAAGAATGAAGCCCTGTTCCGCAATTTTGGAAGGTTTGTAGAAGGACTGGCCGGTCGCTATATCACCGCAGAAGACGTTGGAACCGAAACCCGTGACATGGAATGGGTGCGGATGGAAACGAAATATGTTACCGGAATCTCTCGCAATCTGGGCGGAAGCGGTGATCCTTCACCAGTAACCGCCCTTGGCGTGTTTATGGGCCTGAAAGCCACCGTCCGCGATTTGTACGGAACCGATGTGCTCGCCGGAAAATCGGTCGCGGTTCAGGGTGCCGGACATGTGGGATACTATCTGATCGGACACCTGAAAAAGGAAGGTTGCAAGGTCTATGTGACCGATATCGACGAAGAACGGGTAGGTAAGGCTGTTCGTGATCATGGTGCCATTGCTGTGACCACCGACGAAATCTATGACCTGCCGGTCGATGTGTATTCACCCTGCGCACTGGGTGCAACGGTAAATGACGACACCATCCCACGGCTGAAAGCAAAGATCATTGCCGGTGCAGCCAACAATCAGCTGGCCGATGAAGAAAAGCACGGACATGAACTGATCCGCCGCGGAATTCTTTATGCACCCGACTTTGTGATCAATGCAGGCGGACTGATCAACGTGGCCAACGAACTGGAAGGATACAACCAGGAACGGGCACTCACCCAGGCGGAGGGTATTTATGACCTGATGCTGAAGATTTACAACATTGCCCGCGAAAACAAGATCCCAACATACGAAGCAGCCAATCTCTACGCCGAAAAACGCCTTGAGCTGATTGGCCGTGTGAAGGGCATTTACGCCAGCCGAAGTGAATTTTCAGGCCGTCTTGGCGAAATGGGACGCCACCACTGAAAATAAAACGAAACGCCCGGACCATTTTATCCGGGCGTTGTATCCTTTAACTTTGCACCCATGGAAAAAAAACCTTCAATGAGCCGGCGGGAACTCAGGGCCAAAGTCATGCAGGCGCTCTATGCCAATGAAATGTCGGGTGACCCGATCGCCCACCTTCGCTCCACCATTCTGCCCGAAGTGGAAGACGACTCCCCCGAATACACCTATGCCTCCCGGATGCTCAACCGTCTGATCGGAGACCCGTCAGAAGTCACGGCCCTGCTTGAATCGCATCTGAAAAACTGGGACCGTGAACGGGTGGCCGTTATCGACCGGATTCTGATCCAGATGGGGATCGCCGAGTTTCTGTTCTTCCCCGATATTCCTCCCAAGGTAACCATCAATGAAATGATCGAAATTGCCAAAGAATACAGCACCGAAAAAAGCGGACTGTTCGTCAATGGCATACTGGATGCTATCAGAAATGATCTGGTGACCGAAGGCCGTATCAATAAAACCGGACGGGGTCTCGTCAATTCGTAATGCTTAGTCTGTCTTCCCTCCCTGCAGATAATACCTATGCCATCGGAGATATCCATGGATGCAGTGATACCCTGAAGGCTCTGATTGGTCAATTGCCGTTGAATGATCAGTCAGTCCTGATTTTTCTGGGAGATTATGTGGATCGGGGCCCCGATTCACGCGGAGTGATTGACTACCTGATTGACCTTTCTGGCCGCCAGACCTGCTACTTCCTGCGCGGAAATCATGAAGACATGATGCTGCACGCCATGGAAACCGGCAATGTGACCAACTGGCTGATGAACGGTGCCAAAGAAACCCTGATGAGTTATGGTGCCACCACGCTGGGCAGCCTTCGGTTACCCGATTCTCACCTGTCATTTCTTAAAAACACCCTTTATTACATCGATACACCCGGCTTTTTATTTGTTCATGCTGGCGCCAATCCCGATCAATCATTGGCCGATTCCATCAGAAACCGACGATTTGAGGACTTTATCTGGAGTCGATCTCACCTGCGCGCCCGCAAGCTGAAGTGGGAAAAAACCATGGTTTGCGGTCACACCCCCCATGATCAGGCCATCCTGACAGACAAACTGATCCTCATCGACACCGGCTGCGTTTACAAAACTCCGAAATTCGCCCGTGACATGGGTATCCTGACCGCCATTCAGCTCCCCTCACGCAAACTGTTCCAGACCGACTACTGCGAGTCATTCGATGTCCTCTAAAAAAGGGGCCATCAGCTGGGCATTGTACGACTGGGCCAACAGCGCCTTTGCCACCACCGTGATTGCCGGATTCTTTCCTATTTTTTTTAAGGATTACTGGAGCCGGAACTCCCCCGCCGAAACATCCACTTTCTGGCTGGGCCTTTCCATTTCAGCCGCTGGTCTGATGGTTGCCGTTTTTTCACCCGTCCTGGGATCGCTGGCCGATATGAGTGGTCGCAGGAAGGAATTTCTTGCCTTTTTTGCCATGGTTGGCGCGTTACTCACCGGTGCTCTTCATTTTATTCCTGCCGGGGATTGGCCTGCTGCAGCCGCCGTTTACACCCTGAGCACCGTCTGTTTCCTCAGTGCCAATGTGTTTTATGATGCCTTGCTGCTGAACGTCAGCACGCCGGGCAATGTCGACCGGATTTCCAGCTTTGGTTATGCCCTCGGGTATGCGGGTGGCGGACTGCTCTTTCTGGTCAATGTCCTGATGGTTCAGCAACCCGCCTGGTTCGGACTGGCCGGTCCGGCCGAAGCCGTGCAATGGTCGTTTCTGATGGTGGCTGTCTGGTGGATTGCCTTTACTCTGCCGCTGATTTTACGGGTACCTGAACCTTTCGACCTGTCAGTTGCCTCCCGGAAAATCGTCCTGCGCGCCGGTTTCCATGAGTACCTCGTAACGCTGAAATCCATGATCCGTAACCGGAACATGGCGCTTTTTCTTCTCGCCTATTGGCTTTACATCGACGGAGTTGATACGGTCATTTCCATGGCGGTCGACTTTGGAAAATCCATCGGAATCGGTAATTCCGATCTGATCACCTCCCTGCTGATTGTTCAGTTTGTCGGTTTCCCCTTTGCCCTGTTGTTCGGCTGGCTGGGTCAGAAACTGGGACCACGACCCATGATCATGGTCTGTATTGTGGTGTACATCGGTGTGTCGGTGGGGGCCTCCGTCATGACGGCATCCCCGCTGATGGTGGGTGATATCGCCATCAGTCAGTTTATGATTCTTGCCTTTGCAGTTGCGTTGGTTCAGGGAGGCATTCAGGCACTCAGCCGGTCCTTTTTCAGCCGGATGGTTCCGCCGTATCACTCTGCTGAGTATTATGGCTTTTTCAACATGATTGGAAAATTTGCCGCCATTATCGGACCGGTTCTGATGGGATTCATTGGCGTGGTTACCGGCAATCCCCGATTCGGAATTCTATCGGTGGCCATCCTGTTCATCGCCGGAGCCCTGCTTCTCATGAGGGTTAAAACCACCGAATAACCAACCGATTTTTATTTTCTGAATCTTTTTTCCACTTTTATGATATGACTATGTTGCGTTGGGTCCTGACCTCAAAAATCCAGAAAGCAGTGGTAACCGAAGCCAATCTGGCTTACGTTGGCAGCATTACCATCGATGAAGATCTGATCGAAAAAGCCGGTTTGTGGCCTGGTGAGCGCGTTCTGGTCGTCAGCAACACCTCGGGTTCCCGCCTCGAAACCTATGTGATTAAGGGTGAACGGGGATCGGGCGCCATTCACATGAATGGTGCAGCCGCTCACCTTATCAAACGGGGCGAAGAACTCATCATCATGGGTTTTTCTCTGACCGATCAACCCCAGACTCCAAAAAACATCCTCGTCGACAGCCATAACCGGTTTGTCCGTTACATCGAAGAGCTGGAAAGAATGGAGCTGCCTGACTCGCCGTTCGACCGGTAGTCTGCAAAATTCTGGTGATTGGTGATGGGTGATTGGTAATGGGAAAAAACCGGACCCTGAGGTGAAAGTTTACCCCGATGAAGTCGGGGAAGGGTTGGTGTTTTTCCAGGGACGAGTGACAAGAAAAAATTATTGAGTGGTGATGGAAAAACCAGAACCCCGAGTTGATCGAAGGGACAAGGGATTTTCCGGCTGAAATTCAATTGACCCTTACCCCTTCCCTCTCCGGCAAAGAGAGTGAGATTCCGTATTCTGAATTCTGAATTCTGAATTCTGAATTCTGAATTCTGAATTCTGAATTCCGTATTCTGACTCCTGACTCCTGTCTCCTATCCCCTGTCTCCTGCATTTAATACTTCTGTAAAGAAACAACTGACAGCGCCGGTATGGCAGGCAATACCTCCGGCAGGATCCACTTCGGCCAGCAGGACATCCGAGTCACAATCCACCGATATCCTGATAACCTTCTGTACATGTCCCGAAGTGGCTCCCTTGTGCCAGAGCTCCTGACGTGACCGGGACCAGAACCACATTTCCCTGGTTGAAACCGTCTTTTGCCAGGCTGATTCATTCATCCAGGCCATCATGAGAACCTGCTTTGTGGAAAAATCCTGCACAATGACCGGCATTAATCCATCGGGAGTTCTTTTAAAGTCTGACCAGTTCAACCGACCCTCCTTACCGGGATGCCCCGGTCGTGCAACCAGTTTTTCAGATCGGCTATTTCCAGTTCCCTGAAGTGAAACAAGGAGGCAGCCAAAGCAGCATCGGCTTTTCCAATGGTAAATGCATCATAAAAATGGTCGGGTTTTCCTGCCCCGCCCGAGGCAATAACCGGGACCTGAACCTGGGAGGAAATACGGGCAAGCAGTTCGTTGTCATACCCCGACTTACTGCCATCGCGGTCCATCGAAGTGATTAAAAGCTCTCCGGCACCCCGTCTGACACCATCCAGCGCCCATTGAACGGCATCCAGCCCAGTGGCTTTCCGGCCGCCATGTGTGTATACTTCCCAGGAATCTGAACCCGTTCGTCTGGCATCAATTGCGAGAACCACACATTGTGATCCGAACCGTTCAGCGCCTGCCGAAATCAGGTCCGGGGTGGCAATGGCTGAAGAATTGACCGAGACCTTATCGGCGCCGGAATCCAGCATGGCTTTCATATCATCCACCGTGCGGATTCCGCCTCCCACTGTCAGCGGTATAAAAACCTCGGCAGCCGTTTTTTCAATCACCGAATACATGCTTCGGCGATTGTCGCTGGTTGCGGTGATATCGAGGAAAACCAATTCATCGGCACCCGCCGCATTGTAAACACGGGCTTGTTCAACCGGGTCTCCGGCATCGACCAGATTCACAAACTGAATGCCTTTAACCACCCGGCCGTCATGGACATCAAGGCAGGGAATGATTCGACGGGTCAGCATTCAGTTTCCGGAACAGCGTTTGAAATCGTGTTCGGTGAACACCTTGATTTCCTGTTCAACATGCAGGTCCTTTTCACATTCCCGCCAGAGGGATTGGCAGGGAAACCGGTTTTCATACAAGGCTTTGCCCACAATGACAGAGTCGACTCCGAACGGAGTCAGTTCTTTCAGTGCGATCAGATCTTTAAATCCGGAAACTCCCCCGCTGGCTGTGACTTTCAGTCCGGATTTCACCGCCATGTTTTTGGTGGCTTCCAGATTGGGTCCCTGCAGCATGCCGTCCTTTGAAATGTCGGTAAAAACGACCCGTTCCAGGCCCATCGACTTCATTTCACAGGCCAGGTCGACTGCATCACGGGCCGAGGTTTCTGTCCATCCCTTAATGGCAACTTTGCCATTACTTGCATCGATTCCAACCACCACGCACCGCTTTCCGAATTCGGAAACAGCCTGCCTGACGAGTTCAGGATTTTTCACAGCTGCCGTTCCGATGATCACGCGGCAAACCCCGATGGACAGGTAAGAACGGATATCTTCCAGAGTCCGGATCCCTCCACCGACCTGAACGGGAATGTCAATTCCCTTCACGATCTGTTCAATAACAGATAAATTTTCACGGGACCCCGACAGGGCACCATCCAGATCAACCAGATGAATAATTTTCGCGTTTTCAATCCGCCACAATTGCGCGGTTTTTACCGGATCAGAAAAATAGACGGTCTCATCTTCGAACCGTCCCTGCTGCAACCGCACGCACTGGCCACCCTTGATATCGATGGCCGGTATTACCAACATGATTTATAAGTCTCCGAAATTTTTCAGTAACGTCAGTCCGGTTGTTGAACTTTTTTCGGGATGGAATTGCATTCCAACCACCCGATCTTTGATCAGAACCGATGAATAGTCACCGTAGTAATCGGTCGTGGCAGCCGTGCCATCACCGACCGGTGCATAATAACTGTGTACAAAGTAAACGTAATCTCCCGGCAAAGCATTCCGGAACAGCGGGTGATGCGGATCAACCGGATGAAGGGTATTCCATCCCATCTGAGGGACCTTGGGGCAACCGGTAAAACTGGTAACTTCCAGATTAAAATATCCCAGACCCGGAAACCAGCCGAATTCATGGCTGCCGCTGCAAAGCAACTGCATTCCCAGGCAGATTCCCAACAGCGGGCGGCCGGCGGCCGTATGCTCATGAATCAGGTCTGTCAGACCAAGTGAGTTCAGTTTTTTCATGGCGGGCTGAAAAGCACCCACGCCGGGCAGCAGCAGTCGGTCTGCCCTGGAAATAAGAGTCCGGTCGGCGGTAAACGTCACCGTATAACCCACATGATTCAGGGCGTTCAGTACACTCCGGATGTTGCCGATTCCGTAATCGATGACTGTAATGGATTTCATAAAAGCGCTTACAACCAAAGGTAGACCACCCGGCCATCAATCTCAAGAAAACGGATTTTCCCGCCGGATCTGGTTTATATTTTCATGGAATCCCTTTACTTTCGGGCCTTTCTGAATGAAAGGACCTGCCGGATGCCTGCACCAACCCAACTTCACGACCGCCTGAATGCCATCGCCCGTTCGCTGGAATCTGATTCCGCCGGATTGGCCCTGATAGGTCTGGGATCGGTCGGCGCTGAAACCGACCGGATGGATGCTTACTCGGATCTGGATTTTTTTGCCATTGTATCTCCGGGAAATAAACAGCGTTACATCCAGAATCTGGATTGGCTCTCACGGATCAATCCCATTGCCTACTGCTTTCTGAATTCAGCCGATGGATACAAGTTGCTGTTTGAGGATGGCATTTTCTGTGAGTTCGCCGTTTTTGAGGAGCATGAACTGGCCTCGATTCCGTTTGCAGAAGGGCGCATCATCTGGAAACGGGACTGGATTTCCGATTCGATCGGGGTTCCCCACCGGCCAACACCCCAGCCCTCCGGCTCACCCGTGGACTGGCTGGTTGGCGAGGCCATTACCAATCTGTATGTCGGCTTATGCCGTTACCGGCGGGGAGAGAAACTTTCAGCCATGCGGTTTATTCAATGGTATGCCGTGGACCGTCTGCTTGATCTTGCGGGACGGATTGAATCCGTTCAACCGGGTTATCCCGATTTCTTCTCTCCGGATCGCCGTTTCGAATTCCGGTTTCCAGGCCTGGCGGAAAAGCTGGGGTCCTTCTGCCAGGGTTACGACCGGTCACCCGAGTCGGCGCTGGCCTACCTGACTTTTCTTGAGCAGCACTTTCCGGTCAATCCGGCCATGGCAGCCGAGATCAGAAAACTGGCCCGCTAAGCTGCAAACAGGTTCCGGTCCAGGGACCGGTATTGAATGGCTTCGGACAAATGTTGCGGACGGATGGAGTCACTACCATCCAGATCCGCAATGGTCCGGCTGACCTTCAGAATGCGGTCATAGGCTCTCGCTGAAAGTCCCAGCCGGTCCATCGCTGTTTTAAGCAATTGCTGGCACGACTCATCCAGCCGGCAGAATTTCCGGATATCCTGAGGTTTCATTTGTGCATTGCAGTACAATCCGGACCCCTGAAAACGGTCTGTCTGGATTTCGCGTGACCTGATCACCCGGCTTCTGATCATTCCGGATGGTTCACCCGGTGACCTGGAACTGAGTTCTCTGTATCCAACCGCAGCCACTTCCACATGAATATCAATCCGGTCCATCAGCGGACCAGAAATCTTCGACATGTACTTCTGAATTTGCGGTGACTGGCAGGTACAGGCATGAGCCGGATCGGTGTAATACCCGCACGGACAGGGATTCATGGAGGCAACCAGCATAAACCGGGCAGGATAGTCCACCGTCAGGGCAGCCCGTGAAATGGTCACACGTCCATCCTCGAGGGGTTGCCGCATCACCTCGAGCACATTTCTGGCAAACTCGGGAAGTTCATCCAGAAACAGAACCCCATTATGGGAAAGGGATATTTCACCCGGTCTCGGGTTGTGACCTCCGCCAACCAGGGCCACATCGGATACCGTGTGATGCGGTGACCGGAATGGCCGGGTGGCAAGCAAACCGGTACGTCCCGGCAACATGCCGGCTACGGAATGGATTTTGGTACACTCCAGTGCTTCATTCAACGACAGGGGTGGTAAAATCGATGGAATCCGTCTGGCGAGCATGGTTTTACCACTGCCGGGAGGTCCGACCATGATAATATTGTGTCCACCAGAGGCGGCCACCTCCAATGCCCGTTTGACGTTTTCCTGTCCTTTCACATCCGAAAAATCATCATGATAGACAGACCCTTGTGAGAAGAGTTCATCCATATCCACCTGATAGGGCGGTACAGAATCGGGTTCTGCCAATACCTGAACCGCTTCCTGAAGAGTTGCAACCGGTATAACCGACAATCCGGAAACCACCGCTGCTTCCAGTGCATTCTCGGCCGGAAGAATCAGCCGGCGGAAACCCTGAGAACCGGCCGCATAGGCAATGGGAAGACTTCCCTTCACAGGTCGTAGCCGCCCTTCCAGAGACAGTTCCCCGATGATCAGCGTATCCCGCAGTGATTCAGCCGGAAATTTACCGAAAGCAGCCAGAACACCCAGTGCGATGGGAAGATCAAAAGCCGATCCTTCCTTACGGATATCAGCCGGGGCCAGATTGATGGTGATTCGCTTGGGTGGCAGGTTATATCCTGAATTCCGGATGGCACCAGCCACCCGTTCCCTGCTTTCGCGCACAGCCGAATCGGGCAATCCGACCATGACAAAACCGGGCATGGCCCCTTCAAGATTACATTCCACTTCAACAATAAACGCGTCCACGCCCAGCGTGGCCGCTGAAAATGCCTGTGAAACCATACGTTCCTCAATATTGTGTCGGGATCAGTGACGAATTAAAGATACTTTATTCTTCTGAAAGACAAAACAGAAACAAGGAAGGAAATGATTGGGATGGGCATAAAAAAACCCGGGTTTACCAGCAGATCGGGATACCTGCCTTCAACCCGGGCTCACAAACAGGAGGAAGCCGCTTAAACCAGATAAAGCAACCCGAAACTGAAGCCAATCAGCATGACGGCCAGAATCAGATCACGAATTTCCTGTCTTGACATAAACACCTCTACCCTTTAAAAAAATCTTATTACAAAGGTACGGCAGATTTGTGAACCCAGGATTAATGCAAATCACAAAATCAGCATTTCATTCAGGTCAAAACAGAATTATATTAAGTGGAAGCGGTTGTATATTTAGAATAAGTTTAGTAAGTAAGTTATTTCAGCGGTTTTCTTAAGTTTTTGCTTCCCGCTTCAGTAGCTTCTGCCAATGACGGATGGTTTGCTTTACCCGGTCAGGATGGGGAGAACCAATGGTCTTTTTGCGTGAAAGTGCGGTGGAAATGCGCACAACCGGCAACACCTCGGTGTTGAAAACCGGGTGGATGGATGTCCAGTCGGCAAGGGTCAGATCGCTGAGCCGGCAGGAACGTTTCTCGCACAGGCGAACCACTTCACCGACCACATGATGGGCCTCCCGGAAAGGGATGCCTTTCAGCACCAGCCAGTCTGCCACATCGGTTGCCAGTGAAAAATCGCCATCCAGTTCTCCTGTAAAACGATCCTGATTGACTTCCATGGTGCCAATCATGAGCGACATGATCGCCAGACTGTCCTGAACGGTGTCCATGGCATGAAAAAGCACAGCCTTGTCTTCCTGAAGGTCCCGGTTGTAACTAAGTGGCAATCCTTTCAGCAAGGTTTGCAACTGAACATATCCGGCCGTCAGACCTCCGGTCTTGCCGCGGATCAGTTCGGCCATATCCGGATTTTTTTTCTGCGGCATCAGGGAAGAGCCGGTGGTAACCCTGTCAGAAAGCCGGATAAACCGCCATTCACTTCCCGACCAGAGAATTAACTCCTCTGACAGACGGCTCAGGTGCATCATGGTCATCGCGGCAGCATGAACTGCATCGAGGAAAAAATCGCGGTTAGAAACGGTATCCAGAGCATTGGCCGTCGGACGGGCAAATCCGAGCAACCCGGCCGTGATGTCACGATCAAGCGGAAGTGTGGATCCAGCCAAAGCCCCGGCTCCCAACGGACAGTCGGTCAGAGCACCGGCCACCGATTCCCAACGCAGCCGGTCCCTGTGAAGCATCTCCACATAGGCCAGCAGGTGGAAGGCCAGGCTGACTGGCTGCGCCCTTTGAAGATGGGTATAGCCAGGCATCAGCGTTCCTGCATGCCGGTCCGCCTGCTCGACCAAGGCCTCCTTTAAAGTCCAAATCAGGGTAAGAACCTGTGGCAGCTGTTTCCTGAGCCAGAGGACCACATCGGTGATGACCTGATCATTGCGGCTGCGACCGGTATGCAATTTACCAGCTGGGGTTCCAATCAGATCGGTCAGACGAGACTCTACCGCTGAGTGGATATCTTCGAACCGTGACGCATCGGGAAACCAGGTTTTCGCCCGGCTTTCCGACAGTATGGTCACCAATCCGTCGATGATCGCACTTTTTTCATCTGCAGTGACCAGACCAACCTGCTCGAGCATGGTCACGTGTGCAATCGATCCCTCGATATCTTCCTCGATCAGCCTGCTGTCGACTGCAAGGGAAGAAGAAAACCGCAATGCGGCCGAATCGAGTCCTTCTTCAAAACGGCCACCCCACAATTTCATCGTCTCCGGCTCCTTTTTTGTTCCAGGTTGCTGTTTTTACGAAGATACCCGACCCGGCCGTAAATGTCTGCCACACTCAGGCAGAAACTGATGATTCCTGGCGGACCTGAGAATGAATTTTGTATGGCAGACCAAAAATCTCGATAAATCCTTCCGATGCTTTGTGGTTGAATTTATCCGATGAAGTGTAGGTAGCCAGTTCTTCGTTGTACATGCTGAACGGTGAGGTTCTGGAAAGGGTTTTGAGATTTCCCTTGTACAATTCAATCACCACCTGACCACTGACCGATTCCTGCGTTGCATCCACAAAAGCCATCAATGAACGGAAAAGCGGCGAAAACCACAATCCGTCATAAATCAGATTGGCGACTTCATGCGACACTTTCTGTTTATAACGGAACGTTTCTTTATCCAGCACCAGGCGTTCCAGCTCACCATGCGCCCAGTGAAGAACGGTTGCAGCAGGCGCCTCGTAAATTTCACGGGACTTAATGCCCACCACCCGGTTTTCGACCAGATCGAGACGACCAACCCCATGCGAAGCAGCAATTTTATTCAGCGCAGAAAGCAGTTCAACCCCATCCATTTTTTTCCCGTTCAGCGAAACCGGAATCCCTGCTTCAAATTCCAGGGTAACCACTTCAGATTTATCGGGTGCAGCAGCCGGACTGATGGTCATCTGGTAGGCATCTTCGGGAGGGGCTACTGTCGGATCTTCAAGCACTCCGCATTCGATGGAAATTCCAAACAGATTTTCATCAATGGAATAAGGTGATTTTTTGGTGGCGGAAACCGGGATTCCCTTGGCAATAGCATATTCAATCTCTTCCTCACGCGATTTGAATTCCCAGTCACGAAGCGGAGCAAGCACCTTCAGATGCGGAGCCAGTGTCATAATCCCGACTTCGAACCGGACCTGATCATTGCCTTTGCCGGTGCACCCGTGCGCAACCATATCGGCGCCTTCCTGAATAGCCACATCAGCAAGCATTTTTGCCAGCAACGGACGGCCTATGGAAGTGGCCATGGGATATAACCCTTCATACAATGCACCAGCCTTTAATGCCTTCCAGACATAATCATTCACAAACGTGTGGCGAAGGTCCACCACATGAGCTTTAGCTGCACCTGTTTTATAGGCCTTCGCCTCCAATGCCTTCCAGTCTTCACGCTGACCAAGGTCACCCGAGGCCGTGATAATTTCGGCATCGAACTTTTCTGATAACCATTGAACCATTACCGAGGTATCCAGACCTCCGGAATAAGCAACGACAATTTTAGGTTTTTTCATATAAAGAGACTCCTGATGTTTCTATGTTAAAATGGATTGTGAAATGTATTCAGTAACGAGTAACTCTTTACTAATTGCTACTGAATGGGTTGACATAAACAAAATGTTGGACAAGTATCATTTGGTCTTTTCCAAAAAGGAAATCAGACCAATCAACATCCGGCGTATTTCACCTAATTCTTCCTGGACCTTATCGGGTATTTTCGCAACATTTAACTTATCTACCAAAATCAGATGGGTTTCCAATTCTGCAAGTGAACCCAAAGAAATATAGCAGAACTGTTTAAACTCCTTATTGTGGTTCCTGGCGGCGCCTTCCGCAATGTTTGATGGAAGGGATATTACCGCACTTCTCATTTAGGAAATCAGCCCAGATCTTTCGCCATCCGGGAATTGACTTGTGATAGAATAAATGGTTTTTGCAAATTCAATTGATCGTTTCCAAACATCGAGATCTTTGTGAGTTTTCATAAAAAATGAAATTACTTTATCCTTCAGTTTTTAACAGTCCTGCAAGAAATTGCCATTCAAGCCGTAATCTTTTCCTTTCACTCGTCACCCGTCACTCGTCACGAGTCAAGTCCCCGCTTTCCTCCATCATTTCCCTCAGAAAATGGACAAGAACAGGGATATTTCTTACCGTATCGGGAATAATCAGGATGGTATCGTCACCGGCAATGGTTCCGAGGATCTCGGGTTTATTCAGGCGATCAAAGAAATGACCAACCCCTTGTGCACGACCAGCCAGAGTCCGGACCACAATCACCATTTCATTATGAGTGACACTGATAATTTCATACCGGATCAGCCGGGCCACCTGGTGACCAGCCTCATTCTGACTGATGACATAATGTGCCCCCTCATCATCCCGCACCCTGATAATTCCCAGATCGGAAAAATCACGGCTCAGAGTGGCCTGAGTGACTTCGATTCCTTCTTTTTTTAACTGACGAACCAGTTCCTCCTGGCTGTCAATCCGCTTTTTCAGCAGAATTTCCTTGATTTTATTCTGCCTGTGAAGTTTTGTCGACATCAGGCTTTTACCAACGGACTGGTTGATTCCTGAGGAAACTGCGAACAAAACCACGCCATTCTCACCGGTTCAAGCAGGTAACCAAGGATGGTTTTCTGCACGTGCAGACGGTTCTCTGATTCACGGAAAATAACCGGCTTGAATTTGTTCATGGTAAAGTCATCAACTTCCTGACCCCGTTTGGCAGGAAGACAGTGGAGGATCACCGCATGGTCCTGCATGTAACCAGTCATTTCCTCATTGACCTGATAGGCGGCATATTTTGCCAACCGGGCTTCCGCTTCATCTTCCTGCCCCATTGATATCCAGGTATCGAGATAAACCACATCGGCAAGCGAAATGGCCTGCTTCGGATTCTGAATCCAGGTGAGGCGATCTTTCATTCTCGGATCATCAAACCAGGATTGAAAGGCCGTTGGAATATCCGGACTGGAAACAATGACTTTGATCGGGTAAAACAGGGCCATTTCGAGCCAGGATTGCAACACATTGTTCGGATCACCCACCCAGGTGAGAGTAAAATGACCGTCATTCCACAATCCGATTTCCTTAAGCGTCACCACATCGGCCATGATCTGGCAGGGATGGGAAAAGTCGGTCAGTGCATTCACGATGGACATATCGGACCATTGGCGCAATTCGTGCAGCGTCTGGTGATTAAACAGGCGGCAGACCATGGCATCAACAAAACCATTCAGCGTATTGGCCACATCATGAACCGACTCACGGGTGCCGATGCCTGCCATAAACTGTTCAACGATGGTTGTGTTGCCACCCAATTCCTGAATTCCGATATCAAAACTGACACGGGTTCTCAGACTGGGTTTTTCGAAGTACAAGGCAACCGACCGTCCCGCCAGCGGTTTAAAACCGGGATCGGGGTGTTTTTTCATGGTCAATGTCCAGGAAAAGACGGTTTCCAGTTCTTCTTTCGTCCATTCGGTGATATCAATTAAATGTTTCATACTGCAACTCCATGTGCCTCATAACCGGCCAATACCGATCCGAAGGCTTCCGTTAATCCGTCAATGTGTGAGTGTCCGATGGTGAAGGGCGGCAGTAACCTGATGACCGAGTTACCCGAGGTTCCCACCAGAAAGCCGCTTTCCTGTAATTGGTGGGCCACCAGTCTGGCCGACAGTCCCTGTTTCAATTCAATTCCTGCCATCAGTCCGAGACCACGGATGGACTGGATGCCTGGCAGGGATGCTTCTTTCAGTTTCGATTTTAAATAGGCTCCTCTTTCCAGAACCGAGGTCAGAAGGTCATCGGTGATCAGACCAGCCACAGCATTGGCTGCAGCCACCGACACCGGGTTTCCGCCAAAAGTGGACCCATGATCACCCGGTTTGATGGCCGAGGCCACCGCATCGGTACAAAGCGTGGCTCCCAGTGGCAATCCGTTGGCAACCCCTTTTGCAACGGTGAGAATATCTGGCCGGATTTCATCCCACTGATGAGCAAACCATTTACCGGTCCTTCCCATGCCGGTCTGAACCTCATCCAGAATCAGGAGAATATGGTGGCGATCGCACAACTCCCTGACCGCTTTCAGATAGCCAGCCGGGGGTACAATAACACCGCTTTCTCCCTGAATAGGCTCCAGCATGATAGCCACTGTTTCCTTGGTGATGGCAGCGGACAAGGCCTGAATGTCTCCATAGGGAACCGACATGAATCCGTGTACGAGCGGATAAAAACCCTGCCAGAACTTGTGCTGTCCGGTTGCTGACAGGGCTCCGTACGTCCTGCCATGAAATCCGCCAAGAGCCGAGATAATCTGGTACCTTCCCGAGCCCCACTTTCTGGCAAATTTGATGGCGGCCTCATTGGCTTCCGTCCCGGAATTACTGAAAAAAACCTTATCCAGTCCAGAGGCATTCGAAAGTGCAAGCGCAAGTTCCTTCTGACCGGATGAGTCGAACAGATTACTGGTGTGCCAGACCTGATTCAGCTGTTTTACAACTGCTTCGGTGATGACCGGATGTTTATGACCAAATCCGGTCACTGCAATTCCACTGAGAAAATCCACGTACTCTTTGCCATTCTGGTCTTTGACCAGGACTCCCTCTGCCGACACCAATTCAATCGGGTACCGGTTATAAGTCTGCATCAGGTGGTTACTGCTCACTTCAATTCTCCTTCCATAATCCAGGTACCGGCACCCGGAACCTGTTGAATTGCCTGAATAAATACATCTGGTTTGCCAGGACCGATCCAGACCGCACCCACGCCATTGTTCACCAGATCAAGGGCGCTGGTCAGTTTTGGAATCATCCCGTTGGTAATTTGTCCTGATTCAATGCCCGACCCGATCAGATCTGCATTCATGACCGGTTGTACCGTTCCGTTCATAATGACACCGGGAATATCCGACAGAAAGAATATCCGGCTGGTGCCCAGGGCTTTGCCCAACTCTCCGGCCATCACATCGGCATTGATGTTCATCAGTCCGCCATCCGTCCCCAGACAGGTGGATGAAAAAACCGGGATGATGCCATCGGTCAGCAGTTGACGCAGCCAGCCAAGGTCACCGGAAATGACCGGAATGCCGACCCGTCCCAACCGGTCATCCATCGGAGCAGCGCTGGCCAGCCCATGGTCGGCGCCGGTGAGCCCGACAGCCTTGATTCCGGCATGATTCAGGGCTGCAACCAGCCGTCCGTTGATCAATCCGCTCTGAACGGCGGCCACCACATCCATCATGGCATCATCGGTCACCCTCAGACCGTTAATAAAAGTCGACTCAAGACCCAGCGCCTTCGACCATTCGGTGATGAGTGTTCCTGCCCCATGCACCAGAATGACAGGATGACCCTGCGATTTCAACCAATGAAGATGATCGACCCATGCCGGCTGGCTGATAAACTCGTCGATGGTTTTTCCGGAAAGTTTAATTAATACCATAAGTTCAGGAAGTCAGAATTCAGAATTCGGAATTCAGAAGATGTTGAATAACGTCGGTTGAATGCATGATCAGTTGCCTGATTCTAAAAGTTTGTGGTTATAGGATTCTATCAGCATACTGACATTTTCCAGTATCGGCTGAAGACTCTCATTAGCATGGTATCCCAAATCCCTCGATAAAATGATGTAATACCTGCATTCTTCTAGCGAACTCTGCGAAAGCAGATAGAACCTCCCTTTATCAATTTTTGTCTTCCGCTTATAACCTTCTGCAATATTTGCTGCTACAGAAACGGCCGCACGGCGAAATTGACTCGTCAACCCATACTGCTCAGATTGAGGAAATTTTGAAGTTGTCTTATACACTTCAAGAACAAATTCATGGGCCTTTTGCCACATGATAAGGTCTTGAAAATTGTTATATTTAGCCTTCATTTATTGATTCTGCCTGCGGTCTTCTGAATTCTGGATTCTGAATTCTGAATTCTTCCTTATGATTTAACTCCGGTAATCCGCATTGATACGGATGTAGTCGGCAGACAGATCGCAGGTATACCAGGTTGTAGAGCCGGGTCCTGAGCCCACACGGATGGTCAGGCGCAGTTCTGATTTGGAGAGTCGCTTCAATGCTTCCTCCTCGTCGAGTACGATCTGATAACCCGGCAGAAAAACAGCCAGATCATCGAAATGAATAGAGACCTCGGCCGGATCGAAATCGGCACCGGAATAACCGGCTGCAGAGATAATCCGTCCCCAATTGGCATCTTCACCGTGAATGGCTGTCTTGACCAGCGGTGAGTTGGCAATGGCCCGTGCAATTTTATCGGCATCTGCCTCGGTGGCAGCACCATGAACCTGAACTTCCACCAGTTTGGTGGCCCCTTCGCCATCCACAATGATGGCCTTGGCCATTTCCAGACAAATGGCATGAAGGGCGTTACGGAAGGTTTGATAGTCCTCGGTTCCTTCCAGAATGGCCATTCCGGAAGTCCCGTTTGCCATGAGCGTAACCATGTCATTGGTGCTTGTATCGCCATCCACCGTGATCTTATTGAAAGAATGACTCACGGCATAGGTCAGAAGACCCTGCAGGACCGGTGAAGGAATGGCTGCATCGGTGGCCAGAAATCCCAGCATGGTTGCCATATTCGGCATGATCATTCCCGATCCCTTGGCAATACCGCCGATGGTCACGGTTCCATGGCTGAGCTGAACTTCCACTGCATACGATTTGATCCGCGTGTCGGTGGTCAGAATGGCTTCGGCTGCATCCAATCCGCCATCCGGATTGACCTGAGGGACAATGGCCTTGATTCCCGCTTCCACGACCGGCATCGGCAAGCGCTGACCGATTACCCCGGTCGAGCTGATCAGCACTTCTCTGGTGGAAATTCCCAACGCATCGGCCACCCATTGCTGGCAGGTCAGCGCATCCTGCATCCCGGGTTCACCGGTACAGGCATTGGCATTGCCGCTGTTAACCAGAATGGCCTTAATCTTACCGCCTGCCCTGACCACCGATTGTGAAATCAGCAACGGGGCTGCTTTGACCTTGTTCAATGTAAATGTGCCGGCCACAGTTGCCGGTGACAAGGACAGAATCAGAGCCAGATCCTTTTTTTTCTTTTTGATTCCGGAGAAAATACCGGCAGCCTGGATTCCGGGGACCGAGGTGATGGTTCCGTTTTCAATAAACTGATACATGTTGTTTTCCTGTTGATTGCAGGCCAAGAAAAGGTTCCCAGCCAAAATGAAGATTCATGTTTTGTACAGCCTGTCCGCTGGCACCTTTTACCAGATTGTCGATGGCCGTGAAAATCAGAATGGATTGGTTCCGGACCGACACGTGGATATCGGCGAAATTGGTTCCGTTCACCCAACTGATCTGAGGAGGAACCGACCGCAGCCGGATAAAGGGTTTATTCTGGTAAGCCTCCTGAAACCAGCCATCCACTTCCTGTTTCGAAAAAGAACGGTTCATAAAAACCGATGTGGTTGCATACATGCCAACCGCCAATGGAAGAAGATGAACGGTAAATGAAAAAAGTCCGTCATATCCAGCCTTTTTCATCTGCTGAGCAATTTCTGGTTCATGACGATGCTGATGAACGTTGTAAGCCCTCACATTTCCATCCATCTCTGAAAGCAACAGATCGGGATTGGCCGATTTCCCTGCCCCGCTGGTCCCGGATCCTGCCGATGTGGCAACGGAAATCACCGAAGCTCCGGCTGCTTTTACAATCGGCAATACAGAAAGCAGAGTTGCCGTCGGATAACAACCCGGATTCGATATCAGGGCCGACCCGGATGGGCCTTCCCAGTCGGCAAGCGCATACGATTTTGAGGCCAGCAATTCAGGGGATGGATGGGTAAAATGATACCAGCTGTCATAGGCAGATGCTTCATCCAGACGGAAATCACCACTCAGATCGATCACCACTTTGCCCGCTTCAACCAGTTTGGGTGCCAGTTTTGCCGCCTCACCATGCGGAAGGGCCAGAAAGTACACATCGGCTTCGGCAGTCAGAGAATCAATGTGGCTGACCATCAGATCGGGCGAAACCACCCCTTTCATTTCCGGAACCAATTCATCAAACGGCTTACCTGCCGAGGTGAAGCTGTACAAATCCATTCCCGAAACCATCGGATGGGCCGCCAGGTAAGAAACCAGCTTTTTTCCTGTGTATCCGGTACAACCGGTGATGGCAACTTTGATCATTTTCATGAGTTTAATGGGTAAAAACAGTGAGTTGAGTGACAAACCAGGGGCGGCAAACGCTCAGCGTCGCCGGATGATTATCCGGATGGGGTGCCTGAAGACCTTCGGCACTGGTCCTGAAGCGAGGCAAGGATGGCAAATGGATTCTTGGGTCATGATTATGCAAATATCTGCATATTTATTCATTTTGTCAATGTGTTTATGCATGATTTTTACCATTCCCTCTTTTAAACTGCATGATTGCCGGATAAAAGACCGGAAAGTGTTATTTTAGATCCTTGCCTGACCTGTCAGATTTTTAAATAATTTCGGAACAGAGCAGGCCAGACTTACTGTTTAGGGCTTCAGTATGTCATTTTCCTTATTCCGAAAAACCAATTACCGGTGTGCCAGGCTGATCACAAGGGCCTATTCCACGTCCTTCAGCATGGGTATCATGGCCTTTGGCTCCGCCCTGCGCGACCCGATCTATGGCATTTATGCTTATGTTCGGTATGCCGATGAAATTGTTGATACTTTCCATGACTATAATAAACCCGATCTGTTCATCCGGTTCCGGGAAGAAACCTGGAAAGCCATTGACGAACGAATCAGCCTGAATCCGGTTCTGGATGCCTTTCAGCATGTGGTGAATACTTACCACATTGACCGGGAGGTCATCGATGCCTTTCTCGACAGCATGGAAATGGATCTGGATCAGCGGACTTACAATCCTGAATCGTATTCTGATTATATCTATGGGTCTGCAGAAGTGGTCGGACTCATGTGTCTGCGTGTTTTCGTGAACGGAAATGAAGCGCTTTACCGTGAATTGGTCGGACCGGCACGAAGCCTGGGAGCTGCCTTCCAGAAGGTGAACTTTCTGCGTGACATGAAAGATGATTTCGAAAACCGGGGCCGGACGTACTTTCCGGGTATTAACTTCAGTCAGGGGTTCACCCCCGATATGAAGGCCGCCATCGAGACGGACATTCAAAAGGATTTCGATGACGCACTCGTCGGAATCAGGAAACTGCCACGCGAGGCAAAGACGGGCGTCTACATGGCCTACCTGCTGTATGTCACCCTGTTTAAGAAATTAAAATCGGCCTCGACCGATGACATCCGTCAATCGAGAATCCGGGTACCGGATACTGAAAAACTGGCCCTGATTCCGCTCGCTGTGTTCCGGACCCGCCTCGGAACGGTCTGATCACCATGCTCCTGCTCGCTTTCTTGTTTTTTTTCACACCTGCCGGCGGTTCCGCCACCGATCTGAATCAGATCAGGGAGCGGTACTATCAATCGGTAACCGATGAAGAAGCCACCCGTGACCTTTACCGTGAGTTAAGTTCCATCCCCCATCCAACGGCTCTGGTTCTCGGCTATCAGGCCGCTTTGGAAGCATTGTTTGCAAAACATGTATGGAATCCCTACTCGAAGCTGACGTGGCTCGATAAAGCCGAACTCAGTTTTGCGAAGGCGATCCGGCAGGATCCAACAAATGTGGAAATCAGGTTTCTCCGGTTCACTTACCAGCATTATCTTCCCGGTTTTCTGAAACGAAGTCCCAATCTGGATGAAGATCGGGCAGCCATCATTAACGGACTCGCTTCCAACGTAAATCAACCCGAGCCGGATCTTCGGAAAAACGTGATCCGGTTCCTGCTGGAATCGGGCCGTTGTTCACCCGTTGAATTGAAATTGCTGCGCTCCCTCCTATGAAATACACCTATCTTTTCCTGAATCTGATTACCATTCTCGGACCGGTGATCATGTCCTTCGAAAAGAAAATCCGGTTTTTCCGATACTGGAAACCGGCCTTCACGGCACTGACCTTTTCCGGTTTGTTTTTCCTTTCCTGGGATTACCTGTTCACTTACAAACGAATCTGGTCATTCAATCCCGACTACCTGACCGGGTTCTATCTGGGTGTGCTTCCCATCGAGGAGATCCTGTTCTTTATCACAGTCCCCTTTGCCTGCCTGTTCATTTATGAAGTGGTCCGCTTTTATTACCCGGCTCCCGGATGGAACCCGCAGGCTCTGATTATCGGCATCATCTGGGGCAGTTTCCTGATCGGGATTGCCCTGATGAATATTCCCAAACTGTACACGTCGGTTAAATTGCTCCTCACGGGCGGATTCCTTCTCTACATGAGCCTGATGATAAAACCGGTTTATATGGCTCAGTTCTGGATTCTTTATCTCATTCACCTGATTCCCTTTGCCCTTATCAACGGAGTCCTGACCTCGCTTCCTGTGGTGAGGTATGATGATTACTACAATCTGGGAATCCGGTTGGGCACCATCCCCATTGAAGACACTCAATATTCCCTTCTGTTGCTGCTCATGACCGTGGCGGTGTTTGAACATTACAAACAAAAGCATGGCCTCTGAACCTGCCGTTGTCATTGGTTCCGGAATTGCTGGTCTGGCCAGTGCCATCCGGTTGAAAGCGCAGGGGTATGAAGTGACCATACTGGAAGCCAGTCCTGTTCCCGGGGGAAAAAACCGCGATTTTTACCGCGATGGATTCCGGTTCGATGCCGGCCCCAGTGTGTTCACACTTCCCGAGCTCCTTAAAGACACCCTTTCCTCGGCCGGCCTGGATCCGGATGAATTCATTTCCATCCGTGAACTGGAGGCCAGTTGCCGGTACTTCTGGCGCGATGGCACCACCCTGACCGCCTGGACCGATCCGGATCGGTTTGCCCGCGAAGCGGAACAGGTGCTGGGTGAGCCGGCAGAATCGATCCACCGTTTTCTTGGCCGGGCAGAAAAGATCTATAATCTGACTGAACCGCTGTTTTTAAAGAAAAGCCTTCACCGGATTTCGACCTATCTGAACCGGGACGCCTGGCGTGCACTGGTGAATCTGCCTGCCATCGATACCCATCGAACACTGGATCAGGCGGTACGTTCATCCATCAGAAACACGAAATTGCAGCAGCTGTTCAACCGCTATGCCACCTACAATGGGTCCGATCCGTTTCAGGCACCGGCTACCCTGTCGGTCATTGCCCATCTGGAACACACGCGGGGTGCCTATTTTCCCGATGGGGGTATGATTTCTGTCAGCCGGTCCCTGGTGAAGGCTGCAGAAAAACTCGGAATTGCCATGCATCTGAACACCCGCGCTCAGGAAATCCTGTTCCAAAACGGAAAAGTCACCGGCGTCCGGACCGACGGCCAGGTATGGCCCGCCCAGGTGGTGGTTTCCAACATGGATATTCACTACACGTATCATCACCTGCTACCCACCATTGATCCGCCCGACCGGTTGCTGAGTCAGCCCAAATCGAGTTCCGCATTGATTTTTTATTGGGGAATCCGCGGTGAAACCCCTTCATTCGGACTGCATAATATCTTCTTTTCCGACCAGTACCGTCAGGAATTTGACGATCTCTTTCAGAAACACCAGATTCCCGCCGATCCGACCGTGTACTTATACATTTCCTCAAAACTAAACCGGGCCGATGCCCCGGCCGGACATGAGAACTGGTTTGTCATGATCAATGTGCCAAACAATCAGGGACAGGAATGGGACCGGATGATCAACCAGATCCGCCCGGTGATTCTTAAAACACTCAGTCAGGCCGCCGGTTTTGATGTATCCGAACGATTGGTTACCGAAAGCTCGCTCGATCCGCGTTCCATCGAATCGCAAACCCTTTCCTGGCAGGGTGCGTTGTATGGCAATTCGTCGAACAACCGGTTTGCTGCATTCCTTCGTCACAAGAATTTTCTGTCTTCGGTAAGGGGACTGTATATCGCCGGTGGCAGTGTGCATCCCGGAGGCGGGGTTCCGCTTTGCCTGCTTTCTGCGAAAATTGTGAGCGATCTGGTAAAGGAACGCGAATGATCAAAGCCAGGCATCATCCCGTTAAGCGATGGATTCTGGATTGGTATTCCAGGATCCGGATTCATTTTCACTTCAGAGAATTGCTGATTCAATCCGACCTGAACCTGCCCGCTGACCGGCCGGTGGTGGTATTGGGTAATCATTTTTCCTGGTGGGACGGACTGTGGGCGTGGGTGATTAACAAGCGCGCCATCGGCCGGGTCTTCCACGTCATGATGCTTGAAGATTTTCTTGAAAAAACGCCTATTCTAACGGGAATCGGCGCCTATTCCATCAAGCGGAATTCCAGGTCCATTCTGGAATCCTTTTCCTACACCCGTGAACTGCTGACCAATCCTGACCATGTGGTGTTTCTGTATCCGCAAGGGGCGTTGTTTTCCCAATCGGTCGATGAGGTCGCCTTCAAGTCGGGCATTCAAAAACTGCTCGACACCCTGCATCAGCCGGTCACAGTGGTATTCATGGCCGTTTTCCTGGATTATGGGATTCACGACAAGGAAACCGTGTCGGTGATTCTTCACCAGGTGCCCGAAACCACCCCCATCCGCAATCTGGAAGAAGCTTACAACACTTTTTATTCCGATGCCCACCGGAAACATCAGCAGGTGTTTGCCGATTTATGATCTGGCTGGTGGTTGTTTTCATTCTGCTCGGTTTCAGAGTGCTTTCAACGGTAACCGCGCTGGTAAACCTGTTTGGCAGAACCCGTCTCCGTGCAAGCCTGCCTCTGGCAACTTCACCAACGGTGTCGGTGCTGATTCCCGCCCGGAATGAAGAAACCACCTTACCATCCTTGCTGAAAACGCTGTCTCAGTCGGCGGGTATTCATGAAATTCTGGTTCTGGATGATCACTCCACCGATCAAACCGCCGCGGTGGTTAAACAGTGGCAGAAAACCGATCCGCGCATCCGGCTGCTGAACGGTAAGCCGTTACCCGCCGGGTGGCTGGGAAAAAATCACGCCTGTTATCAACTGGCAGCCGAAGCAACCGGTGAACTGCTCCTGTTTGTCGATGCCGATGTGCGACCGGCACCGACCGCCATTCATGCCACCATCCAACAACTGGTTTCCAACAATCTGGATATGGTGTCGGTGTTTCCGCATCAGCAGATGGTTACCCTGGGCGAAAAACTGACGGTGCCGATTATGCATCACATTCTGCAATCGCTGTTACCGCTCCCGTTGGTTCGCAACACCCGGGAATCATCACTCGCTGCTGCCAATGGGCAATGGATTGTAATCCGGAAGCAGGTGTATCAGCAGTTGAAATTACATGAGACACTCCGGAACCAGATTGCCGAAGACATCGCCATGGCACGGTTAATGAAACAATCCGGTTTCCGGGTGGATTGCCTGGTCTCGGACGGACTGATTTCCTGCAGGATGTATTCCGGCTGGAATGAAGCGTTAAATGGGTTCACCAAGAACATCCGGCAGATGCTGGGCGGATCGGTTACCAGTTCCGTCATCCTTACCATTCTGATGACCACCACGTTTCCGTTGTTGCTTATTTCACCGTGGCCCTGGCTGGCTGTGGCTGACGGAGTGGCCATCCTGATCACCCGTATGGCAATCAGCATGAATTCGGGCGCTTCAGTCTGGATGGCCATCTGGACCGTTCCCATTCTATTTTTTGTTCAATGGATGTTGGTTTTCAGAACACTTACACGATCCGGAAAGGAGATCACATGGAAAGACCGGCCGTTAACCACCGGATCCTGATTGGCGTTCTGATCATCTTATATGCCGTTGGTCTGGTGGGTTTTTCACAGGAATCCCTGCAGCCTCTGTTTATTGAACTGGTCCCGGTTCATCTGCTGGTGGTGACCGTCATTCTTCTTTACACGACCCATCCGCTGAATACACGGGTTGTTATCATTCTGGCCGCCATTGGTATCACCGGCTTTTTTGCAGAAGTGGCTGGTGTGTTAACCGGATTGATTTTCGGCAGCTATTCCTACGGACCGGCTCTCGGGGTAAAATTGTGGGACGTTCCGCTTCTGATCGGATTAAACTGGGTTTCGCTCACGCTGGCATCGGTAATCATTGTCAGCCGTTTATCTTTTCCGGCCTGGATAAAGGCCCTGCTCGGCGGCAGTCTGATGGTCTTCCTGGATCTGTGGCTGGAACCGCTTGCGGGTCCTTTGCATTACTGGTATTGGGAAGGCGGTGTTATTCCCATCCAGAATTATATCGCCTGGATGTTCTTTTCGGTTCTGTTTTGCTTTACCCTGCTGCGTTTTGGTCCTAAACTGACCTCTCCCATTGCTGGCTGGTGGCTTGGACTGCAGATTGGTTTTTTTGTGATTTTAAATGGGGTGCTCTGGTAAAAACGTACGCAAAGTCGGTAAGACGCAAAGAATTCAAAATATTAATTGTGTGTTCTTTGCTTTGAATGTCTATTTACCACCAAGTCCACGAAGAGTAAACAACCAAGGACACGAAGGATCCTATATTGAAAACCAGAAACTCTTAGCGTATTCGCGACTTTGCGACCAAATTATCTATGAAAATCCATTCCTTTCCACATAATCCGACCACTTCACTCAGCATTGCCCTGCTGATTATACTGCTGTGGACGGGATCGCTTGTGTTCATGCTGTCGCTGGAATTGACGGATGCCAGTTTGTGGTTCTGGCTACCGCTATTCATTCTGATTCAAACCCATCTGTTCACCGGTCTGTTTATCACCGCCCATGATGCCATGCATCATCTGATCACACCCTCTCTCCGGCTGAATCATGCAATTGGTTGGATCTGTTCACTGCTGTTTATGTTCAACCGGTATGACCAACTGTACCCGAAACACCATGACCATCACCGGTACCCGGCCACCGATCGGGATCCCGATTTCGCGACCGGCGGATTTTTCCGGTGGTATGGTTCTTTTGTGCGGCAATACGTGACGGTTTTTCAGATTCTGGCTGTCGCGGTTTTATTCAATTTGCTGGCACTCTGGATTCCGCAAACCAATCTGATCCTGTTCTGGGTGATTCCATCGGTGCTTTCCACCATACAATTGTTTTACTTCGGAACCTACTTACCACACCGAGGTACGCATCCGGCCGACAATCCTCACAAGGCCCGGTCCTTCACCGGCGGTCCGGCAGCCGCCTTTTTCACCTGCTACTTTTTCGGATATCATTACGAACATCACGACCGGCCCTACCTGGCCTGGTGGCGTCTGGCAACGGCGAGAATCCGCTAAAACAGATCACCGATTGTTACTGCCGGCAGTAACATCCGATTTCCATTTCATTTGACAATATCCAGCAAGTATATCATACTCGTCTATTCCCGGAATCAATATGAAAACTATAACCGTAAAAATAGACGAAACCACTTTCCACGAGATGGACCAGATTGTGGAAGAAACCAATTTGAGCCGGAATCGTTACATCAACGACGCCTTGCGGTAATACAATCACCTGCAGAAGCGACGGTTGCTGGCAGAAAAGATCAAAGCGGAATCCCTCTTGGTCCGGGAGAACTCAATGAACGTGCTGGTTGATTTCGATTGGATGGACGACCATGATCAGGCATTTTTTAAATCCGGTCTGCAAACCTGAATCCATTGGTTGGGACCCCACTAAACCCTTCAAACTATTTTCAATTCTTAATTCGACTGATCTGTTCCACTTATAAATGGTTGTCACATAGAGACTGCAAAGTAAGGCCATCATTGCCTCTGCTTCTGTAAGTCTCACAGTGAAAATCACCCTGCCCGCTTTGCTGCCCATTTCGAATACACCGATGAAAGCGGAACCTGAACAAAAAATGCCAGCGCCACCATGAGAACCACCAGGGCGCTGCTGGTTCCATCACCCAGTAACGGAACAGCAATTCCCAATGCCAGTGCCAGATACCGGACCGAGGTACCGAACACCACCGCCACTCCAACCGGAAAGGGAAGTTTACTTGTCAGCAGGGTACTTAATCCAAACATGAGCAGGTAATACAACACCAGCGGAATAATGGCCTTCCCGACCAGGACCGGATTTTCTATAATCATCGTGTTCACATCTAGCGACATAATCAGAAAGAGAACCACCAACAGGCCCAAAGAAGAAAGACCGGCAAAGAGCGGCTTTTTCGATTTGAAATACTCCTCCCCTTTCTTTTCAATGATCCACCGGCGGGTCATGTCACCCATGAGCAGCGGAACGATGATGACAGCAATAATCCGTTGAAAAATGAACCACGGTCCAACCTCCAGCAAATCCCCGGCCACCAGCGGTAACACCAGTGGCAGCGTCACCACCACCACCAGCAGGCTGATGGCAATAATCGACAGAGCCACTTTCAGATTTCCCCTCGACCGTTCCGTCCAGGTGGCCGTCATTCCGCTGGTGGGAATCAGGGCTATCAGCATCAGACCCAATGATAAATACGGATCCTGACCCAGAAACAGCCAGCCAAGTCCGAATGCAATCGCGGGTGACAGGATAAAATTAAGTACGAGTGAAAGGGCGACCGGCAGCTTATGTTGTGTGATTTCTGCGACGTCCTCGATTCGCAGATTGATAAACATGGGATAGATCATCAGAAAGGATGCCACTGCACAGATGATCAGATTGAAGGGAATTCCACCCAGAAAGTAGCTGTTTGCCAGTCCAAGAATCATGACGACCAGAATCAGACGGGTGAGATTCGTCTGAACAAATGACGTGGTGGATTTTAATATCGCTTCCATCGGTTACCTTTAAATTTGTGTGATGAGCCTGTTGGCTCGTTTCAATTGCAGATCAGACCACCGAATCCGATTAAAGTGTCAGGATTGAGTATGACCAGAATGATTCCACAGATTTTTCTTCTCATCATTGGGTTTCTTTTTGCTGCGCCGCTCAGCGGATACGGTCAACTGTTCACCGGGCGCAGTCAGATGACCATTCCCGATTCCTCCCTTCCGGTTGGCTGGTTACCTGGACTCGGTCTGTCGGCGGAGATGAACAGCGGATACGGCTCGGTTGCTGAGGAACAGGCGTGGAATTACAAACTGCAGGGAACCATTTATTTCGCCCGGCTTGATTCCTGGATCCTGTCCGGAACACTGACCCACGAACAATCGGCCAATCCCTACAGCGATATCAACTTCAATCCGAAACGGGCCTGGTGGACCGAAACCATCAATCTCAGCTATCTGACCACCGATTATATCATTCAAACCGGCATCTTTCACCGCTGCAAGCACGACATTGATAACGCGGAAGCCACCAATCCAGAGAAGCCTGAACCCGTTTCCACTCAACGGGGACCGATTGTGACCGGTTTGCATCTGACAGTTCTTTCATCCCCGCAACCTCTTCTGAGAACCATTCAACATCGGTGGGGGGGATCTCTGAATTATCATTTGTTCGGATCGGATTACCGGAATCCATCCAGCGAAGAGATTAACCGGATACAACCGCGTCTGGATGAATCGGTCGGATCGGTCTGGGCTCTCAGCCGGTTGGATGCCCCGGTTCTGGAGTGGTTGAATGCCTACCAGCGGATCTGGTTACAAGCCGTATTCTTTGAACGGGACGAACCGGGATTTAACTCCCGCCTGGAGTGGGGACTTCGGCTGAAGGGACTGCGTGGCAATCTGGATGCATTTGGAGGATACGAATCAACCTTTGATGATGTTGCCCTGAACACACCGCGACCAACTGACTGGTGGTTTCTCGGACTGCGGGTTTCCGGTCTGGGTTGGGAGTAAGAGAAAACCGGAATTACCGGTCCCCGAGTGATTCGACCATCCGGACCCCGAGTGATTCGACCAACGGGAGAATCGTATCGAGGGGCCGGTCCCCGGGTGATCCCGCTTGCCCCGATTCAATCGGGGAGGGGCCCGGTGTCATGCCCTCCCGGTCATCTCGATATCCGTCAGTGCCGGACTTTCAGCATCTCACTGCGTTCATCACTCGATGACCGATTCCCCGGACCCCGAGTGATTCGACCGAAGGGAGAATCGTATCGAGGGGCCCGGTTTCCGTCCCGACGGACATCTTGCTATACGTGCCCTCCATCACCCATTTCCCACCACAAGGGCAACATGGAATCCCCAGCCTTGATCCGGTTGAAGCCAGACTGGTATCTTCCGCCCTGACCACAAATCCCAAAACCAATCATCCGAAAAGATATGACCAGACTTACTATTCTTTTTCTTTTGTTCACCAATAGCGCAATCGCGCAACCCCTTCCTTTTCATCAGTTCACTTTTCCCACCGACAGCATGGAAGTGACCGTCACAGATCTGGTAGCCGATGAGGATGGGATGTTGTATATCCTTGCCAGCCGCCGGATTCCTGCCAATTTTGACGAGAAAGCCTGGGTGGCCGCTTATGACCACAGCGGAAACCGTCAATGGGAGTTTACATGGGGCGAAAAATTTGGAAATCCCACCTATTTTCTTGCCGAATGGGGTCCCGATCATCTGGTGGCCATTGTTCATCCAGAGGATTCCACCGGCACCTTCAATGTGGCGGTGCTGAAACTGACAAAGGCCGGTTCGCTGGTCTGGAGTTACTATTACGGCAAGATGGATGGCCGGATGGATATCCCCACCGATTATACCTTCGATCAGGATCAGAATCTGATCATTTCGGCTGGTGAACATAGTACAGAAGCTAAACAATTACTCCTGAAACTCTCTCCCGATGGCGTTCCTGTGTTCACCAAAACACGTTCCTTTCCCGAAACAAACTCCAGTTCGTATTTATTGGATACCTGCGTTGATTCGCTGGGAAACGTCATCAGTTTCAGCCGTAATCTGATGAGAGAAACCGATCTGGTTTCAATCGTGAAACATTCTCCGGACGGGGACTTTCTGTGGGCCAAATCCTTTGACTTCTGGCCTACCCATGAAATCAGACGAACGCAACTGATTACCATCGGGACCGACATTCTGTTTGCCGGACCGACTTACCAAAGTGGGGTGGGCGGTACGGCCGAACTGAACATCGTCCGCCTCGATGAGAATGGAACGACTCTTTCGCATAAAACTCATTCAATGGCTCAGCACGGATTCATTCAGTCTATTCTGTCTGTGGCCTGGTGTGCACCAGACCGGTACCTCATGGTCCCTATGACATTTACCAATGGCAAGTACAGCATTCCCATGTTAATTGTGGATGGAGACGGAAATCTGATATCCAAATTTGTACCGGAACCCAGTGCCGAAATCCCCAGCGTCTTCGTCATGCCTCCCGACCAGAATCAGATCGTTGTGTATTCCTACGGTTCATCCATTCAGAAAACGGTTTTCGGATTTCCCAATGAACAGTCCTTTCAGATTCAGCAATTCCCTGCCATTCCCGCCCCTCAGTATCTGGCCGGATTAACCCATGATGGCAGTCTGATCTGGGGATTCAGCGACCGCCCCTTTGAACCCACCGTCATTATGGCATTCGATCAACCCACGCTGACCACAGTCCCATCCGATGAAAACGTTCCTGCCGGTTTTAAGATCAGGTCGGTGTACCCGAATCCGTTCAATCCCTCCACCATGGCAGAGATTGAACTGACCGAAGCCGGTCCGGTTTCCTGGTCGGTCTGCGATGTAACCGGAAGAATGGCTTTACCAGTCACAACCACTTTTTATCAGACGGGCAGACATTCCATCCCCATCCACCTCACGGGTCTCTCTTCCGGGCTGTATTTTCTGCGGATTCACCAGGGCGCTACCGTTCAAACAGCTAAACTGGCCTACATCAGATAAAAACATCTGTCGTAAATTTGCGTCATTCTTCGATCTGTCGTATAATTACGTCAGAAAGAGGATGGTATGACCAAAGTGGTGTTATTTGAAACAGACTTACAGGAAAAGGCAGCTCTATTCAAAGCCCTCGGGCATCCGGCCCGGCTGGCTATTCTGAAATATCTGGCAGAAACCGGTGTCTGCATGTCGGGTGATATTGCGGATGAATTGCCTTTGGCCCGAACCACGGTTAATCAGCATTTATATGAATTGAAGGAACTCGGACTGATCAAAGGTGAAATTGATGGGGTCCGTGTCAATTACTGTCTGAACATGGAAAAACTGAATCAGGTGAAAAGCCTGATCAATTCGTTTACTGATTCAATCGGTTGCTGCGGCGACCAGGAGTGTTAATATGAAAGTATTGATTTTATGCACAGGAAATTCCTGCCGCAGCCAGATGGCCCACGGATTTTTGAAATCATTTGATTCCAGAATCACCGTTGAGTCTGCCGGAACCGAAGCTTCCGGAAAACTGAACCAGAAGGCGGTTGAAGTGATGAAGGAAATCGGCATCGATATTTCCCATCACACCTCAGATCAGGTGAATAAATATCTGGGAGAAGAATGGGATTATGTGATCACGGTCTGCGGAGGTGCCAATGAATCCTGCCCGGCATTTCTTGGAAAAGTAAAACATCGCCTCCATATGGGATATGATGATCCCTCACATGCAGTCGGCACACCAGAATTTATTCAGTCGGAATATTACCGGGTCCGCGATGAAATAAAAGATGGTTTCTGGAAATTGTACCAAACCGACATTTTACCAAAACTGTAAAAACAGGTAACCACTAAGTACACAAAGGGTTCATACAAAAGATCACAAAGAAGTTCAAAGCAATCCGTTGTGGACTTTCGTTTTCTTTGTGTGCGTTGTGGTTAGATATCTCATATGAAACAAATCGCTTTTTTTGAAAAATATCTGACTCTCTGGGTTCTCCTTTGCATGGTGGCCGGGCTTCTTCTCGGCCAGATTGCTCCAGGCCTCATTTCCGGATTAAGTGCCATGGAATTTGGTGAAGGTTCCCAGGTCAATATTCCCATCGCCATTCTGATCTGGCTGATGATTTTCCCCATGATGCTGAAAATTGATTTCCGCGGATTGAAAGCCGTGGTGAACCGGCCAAAGGGATTATTGATCACGCTGATTGTCAATTGGCTGATCAAACCGTTCAGCATGGCTTTTCTGGGTTGGATTTTCATAACGGTTCTTTTTGGTGATGTTCTTGGCTGGATTGAAACCGAAACAGCACGCAATTATGTGGCCGGACTGATTATTCTGGCAGCAGCTCCCTGCACGGCCATGGTGTTTGTCTGGAGTTACCTGACCGACGGGGATCCTGCCTATACGCTTGCTCAAGTGGCCATCAATGACCTGATCATGATTGTGGCTTTTGCTCCCATCGTCATGGTGCTGGTCGGCGTGGCCGGCATCAGCATTCCCACCCAGGTTCTGCTCACATCGGTAATTGTTTTTATTGTCATTCCCCTGTCAGCCGGATGGATCACCCGTGAACTGCTGATCAGATTCAAAGGAAAAACGTGGTTCGAGCAGTCTTTCCTTCCCCGTTTTCAGCCGGTGACCATGATTGCCCTGCTCATAACTCTGATCCTGATATTTGCATTTCAGGCAGATAATATTCTCTCCAACTGGATCGCCGTTCTCCTGTTGGCCATTCCGATTTTAATTCAGGTCTATTTTAATTCAGGTATCACCTATTTCATCATGAAATGGGCCAGGGTCCCGCATAATATTGCTTCTCCCGGTGCTCTGATCGGTGCCTCCAATTTTTTTGAACTGGCGGTGGCCGTGGCCATCATGTTGTTTGGCCCTTCCTCACCAGCCGCATTGGCCACTGTAGTGGGTGTGCTGGTCGAAGTACCGGTCATGTTATCGGTTTGTCAAGCGTGTAATTTAAGTAAAAAGTGGTACGAGGAAGAAATCGCCTCATGATGAAATCCGCAAGACCTGCCGACTCACCCTGGAAGGACGAAATTCCCTTGCTTCGCAATTATATACGCAAGCGGATTTCCAACCGGGAAGATGCTGCCGATCTGATTCAGGATGTCCTGATCAAGGCTCACCTGCAGGACAGGAACGATTTGCGAAATCCCTCTTCATGGTTGTTGCAAACCGCCTCGAATGTGGTAACTGATTTTTACCGAAAGAATAAGCCTGTGCCGACAGAAGAAATGGATCCGCCTGTTGAACAGGACTTTTCTTCCTATGAGCAGCTGGCCGTTTATCTTCCACCATTACTCAATTGCCTTCCAAAAGAATACGCCGATGCACTCCGGTTGGCTGATCTGGAGGAATCCGGGCAGGCCGATATTGCAAGGGAAAAAAATCTGTCTGTTTCCGCCATCAAGTCCAGAGTTCAGAGGGGAAGAAAATTGCTCAGAAAAGAAGTGGAAACCTGTTTTCATGTGGATACCAATCCGGAAGGAAAACTGGTGGATTTTCGTTTAAAGAAATCCTGCCGATCCTTAATCCGTTACGAAAAAAAACTTCAATAAAGTCTGCGTCTTTTTTCGACCTCAATCGTCATGACAGATGAACCAATTACAAAGGAGATCTGAAATGAAACGTTTACATATCCACATTAAAACCACCGCATTCGATGAATCCGTCCGGTTTTATTCCACGTTGTTCAGCATGGAACCTGCCGTCCTGAAATCGGATTATGCCAAATGGATGCCAAACAACCCGGCTATCAATCTCGCCATTTCAAAATCGGGGTCTGAAAACAAATTGGAGCATCTGGGAATTCAGGTTGAAACTGCCGGTGAGCTGACGGACCTGATGGAAACACTTGAAAAGGCAGGATCTCCGGATCATGAAGGTGAAACCGTTTGCTGTTATGCAAAGAGCACCAAGTCATGGATCACCGATCCTGCAGGTCTCACCTGGGAAGCATTCCTGACCCATGGCTCATCGGAGACCTACCGGACAGAAACAAGTACCTGCTGCAAATAAAACCAACCCGAACCATCCGCATCTCCTCCCCGGAGAGACAATGGAAGACACCAGGAAAACTGAATACAACATTCGGACTATCCTGGTGTCTTTTGTTTTATGCAGATTTAACGACAATGAAAAGGTAAGCAAAAAGGCCAGACCGCTAAGTTTCTTCTATTGTTGACCAAATTTCTCTTTGCGTCTTAGCATCCAAATAAGACCATTTGCGTTCTTTTCGTATTTCTCTTTGTGTCCTTCACGTTGAAAGCAGGTAATGATGCAGAGAGACGACTTTACGTCCCTATTTAAATTGGTCGTTGCTTTCGCCCGACCCGGTTACGACCTTACGACCATGAAACTCATCTTAACCATTCTCATCCTCCTGATCGCCTTGCAACACCTGGCCTTTCTCTGGCTCGAAATGTTTGCATGGACCACCACCGGCAAAAAAGTCTTCCGGTCACTCAAACCCGACCTTTTTGAACCAACCAAAGTACTGGCCGCTAATCAGGGCTTGTATAACGGATTCCTCGCGGCCGGCCTGATCTGGTCTGTGCTCATTTCTGACCCCGTCTGGTCCGCGAATGTGGCCCTGTTTTTCCTCTCTTGTGTGTTCATAGCAGGTCTGTACGGCGGATGGTCTGCCAGCCGGCGGATTTTCTGGATACAGGGACTTCCGGCTCTGATCACCATCGGCGTGCTCATGATGGGCTGATTCCCATTTATGGCCGTTATTCACCTTGCTGTAATTCCTTCGCCCCTGGGTCCGCTGGTGGCAGAGGCAACCGATGAAGCCTTGCTCCGGCTGACGTTTATTGATCAGCCCCCCTCCGTCCCGCGGAAAGAAGACCACCCTGTACTGCAACGAGTCGCCACAGAACTGGAGGCCTATTTTGCTGGTACATTAACTGTTTTCTCTGTTCCGGTTTCCCCTGCCGGAACCGGATTTGAACAAACCATCTGGAGTTTGCTTTCCCGCATTCCCTACGGAACCACCTTGTCATATAAAGAGTTGTCCGTGCAATACGGAAACCTCAAAGCCATCCGGGCGGTTGGGAAAGCCAATGGTTCGAATCCCATTGCCATCCTGATTCCCTGTCACCGGGTTATCGGTGCTGATGGCAGTCTGACGGGTTATGCAGGCGGATTGGAACGAAAAAGATGGCTGCTGGATTTTGAGGCAAAAACATTCCCAGGCACTCAGCTGAATCTGGAACTCTGAAACTTTTCACCATTTATGGAATACTGTCTATGAAACTGCTCCTGCTCTCTAATTCTACCAATCCGGATGATTCCTATCTGAACCATGCCCTTCCCTGGATCAGCAACTTTCTGAGCACCGGTGTTAAAACAATCGCCTTTATCCCTTATGCGGGAGTTACGATTAAACCCGGAGAATATCTCTCGAAGGTAAAAGCAGCCACAGAGCCAATGGGTTACCAGATTCTTCACGTCCCGGAAAATGAAACAGCCTCCTCGGTGATCCGGAAGGCAGATGCCATCGCTGTCGGGGGCGGCAACACCTTCCGGTTGCTGAAAACCATGCAGCAATGGAATCTGATCAGTACCATCCGCGAGGAAGTGCTGAACGGAAAACCCTACATCGGCTGGAGTGCAGGTTCAAACGTGGCGGCGCCCACCATTAAAACCACCAATGACATGCCTGTTGTTCAACCCGACTCCTTCACAGCCATCGGACTGGTTCCTTTCCAGATCAACCCACATTATCTCGATGCCCATCCCGATCACCACATGGGTGAAACCCGGGAACAACGATTGCTCGAATTTCTCGAAGAAAACCAATCGGTCACCGTTATCGGATTGCGTGAAGGCAGTGCTTTATCGGTTAATCAGTCTCAGGTGACCCTTCTCGGATCAAAAACCGCCCGACTATTCCGTTACTCAAACCCGCCTGCAGAGATATCAGCCGGGGCCAGCTGGACTTTCTGAACATTACCAGTTCGGATTGACCAGGATCACCTGATTTATTCATTAAATAAATTTTGATTAACCCGCAAGGGATATAATGGATATTAATAGTCTTCTAATGATATATTGTAATGATTTTTTTGTTTGGAGGAACATATGAAAAAACGGTTAACGCTTCTTCTTCTGGTCGTCACGGCTGCCATTCAGGTACTGGCCCAGTTGCCTGTGATTCAGGATTTCCGGGGTACCACAGCTCCAGGCTGGACATTGGGCAACAATACCACCCTTACCGCAGCCAGTGGTGTCGATAGCGATGGCAGCGGATGGCTTCGCCTGACACGGGGGAACTATTCAGAACTCGGATATGCCTGGTTGAATCAGGACTTCTCCGCCTCATCCGGCCTGGTCGTTGAATTTGATTTCGTCGAATGGTCTTCCAATTTCCAGGGAGCTGACGGAATCAGTCTGATTCTTTATGATGCCGCAGATGGCGCTTTCACCCCAGGCACCGGTGGTGGCGATCTCGGTTACTTTAATGCCCCCGGAAATGTCTTTCTGGGAGTCGGAATTTCTGGCACATACCCGGCTGGCTTTACCGGAAGTGCCCATTCAGTGGCGGTTCGATCTTCAAAATCTTCCTCGATGTCGTCACTGGCAGCCGGCAGTTTACCATCAACTCCTCTTGGATTCGGAAATGCAAGTTCCCGACCCACCGATGGAAATCCCTCGAATAACCGTCGTATACGAGTTAAATGGTCGGTAGATGATTCTCTGCTTATCGATCTTAAAGCAGGTGAGAATGACTTTGTTCGGATCATCAGTATTGGCAATTTATCATCCGTGCTGGTCATGAACCCATCCGCGTTCCGGATTGCTCTGGTTGGTTCCAACGGCGGACTCACGGCCTTTCATGAAATCCGCAACCTGATTATTGATTCCGATGTGGCCACCAAAACCAGTAGTGCCACACAGGTCACCGAAACCTCTGCAAGATTAAATGGGTATGTTTATGCAATCACCGGTCCGACCACGGTTCAGTTTTCATACGGAACCCAATCAGGAAATCTCACAGAATCGGTAGCTGCTGTTCAATCTCCTCTTGCAGATTCCGGGTATTTTGCTGTCCATGCCGATCTGACTGAATTGACACCCGATACCAGATATTTCTATCAGGTGGAAGCCACCAATGATTCGGGGGCTTTCAGCGGTGGTGAAGTGGCCCTTTATACTTTCCCCACTGAACCGGATACGCAACCATCGCTTTTATCGACCAGTCCATCCAGCAGGTCTGCCACCATCCGGTGGACTCCGGCAGAAGGGACCGAAACCATTGTTCTCATGAACACCAGTGAATCCTTAACAGATTTTCCATCAGATGGTCTGTTTTATAACGCATCGGGATCCTTCGAAAACGGACCCTTTATCGGAAATTCAAAGGTCGTTTATTCGGGTCCGGCTGATTCGGTCGTGGTAACCGGATTGACCGACGAGACCACTTATACAATTCTGCTGTACAGTTATCAGACGGGATCCTTCGGTAAACCCAATTACCTGACTGTTGAACCGGGAACAGGAACCCTGACCACCGAACCACTTCCCTTTATCCTGGCAACCAGTGATTTCAGTAACGGTCACCAGAACTCAAAACTGGCCGATATGAATAATGACGGCAACCTGGATATCATTTCCTTCGGGGATTTTCTGTATGTCACCATGGCAGATGGTGAGGGTGGTTTTTATGAGCCGTTTAACACTGATATCAGCAATGGATCCAATGGGTTAGTTGCCCTTGAAGTTGCCGATTTTAACAATGATGGTCTGACAGACATCTTTTTTAACGGATTCAATGCCACCGGGATTCTTCTGAATGGTGGAGAGGGTCCTGTTTTGGTTGAATCTGAGACTTTCCCAACCGGTTACAACCCGATCAGTGCGGTCCTTGATTTCAACCGTGATGGCCGGACGGATATTCTGCTTTCCAATTCAGAAACACCCAATTTCCTTCTTTTTATCAACAATGGTTCCGGCTTTGAAACCATCGAACTGGATATTCAGGGCAAGCAGATGGGAGGAATTGCTGTTGCGGACTTTAATATGGATGGATATCAGGATTTTCTGTTCACGGGTTCTCAGGGCGATGCCTACACAGGAAGGCAGGCAGCCCTTTACCTGAGTGAATCAGGACAATCATTTACTGCCTCAGGAATTTCTCTTCCCGGCGTGCATTTCGGCGATGTGAAAGCAGCCGATTTTAACAATGATACGTGGCCCGATTTCATTTACTCGGGATCTACAGGTGATGGTGGTCGTCTGCTGGTGGTAGGTGTGAATGATCAGGCAGGCGGATTTACTCTTCATACCCGGGCGTTTGTCGAAGAGGAAGGACCACGCAAGGTTTCCCGCGAACAGGCACCCAGCACCTATGAACTTCCGGACCCGATGGCGGCTGTGGGAATCGGAGTTGCCGATTTCAACATGGATGGTTTTACCGACGTAATGATGTCGGGCACCATCGGTGGCGACCTTCAGGGACAAACCGCTATCTGGCTGAATGCCGGTATGGATGGCTTTGTTAAGTTTACCGATATGCCATTCCCCGATATGTATATTTCACGCATCTCAACCGGAGATATCAATCTGGATGGTGCACCCGATGTGGTGGTAACCGGGTCGGCCTATATGGAAGAAGCCAACGGGTATTACCTGTTTGCCAACGATTTAGCCGGGTCTAACTCATCACCTGAATCGCCTGCAGATTTGTTCTCTGAAGTGGAAGGAAACCGTGTTTCACTTTCATGGGGTGCTGCCACTGATGATAAATCAAACAGCCTTCAATATGCCGTCCGGATTGGGGCAAGCCTGACTGGAAATGAAATCCTGTCTGTGGTGACCGATGAAGTGGGTCACACCGGCATCCCTGACTACCAGAACGCAGGATTTTCAACCAACCTCGACCTGTTCTCACTGGAACCTGGTAAGTATTACTGGCAGGTTCAGGCAATCGATGCCGGGTTTGCTTCTTCCGGTTTTTCAGCTCCCGATTCATTTGAAGTATCCCAACCACTTCCGATCGGTCCTCCCACCGGATTAACCTTGTTCATGGATGGCGATACGTTGGTTGCTACCTGGAATCCGGTTGAAGTTGATTCTCTCAGATACTACCACTACTATCTGGGAACGAAACCCGGCGCCTGGATTCAGGATGGATTCACCGAAGAAAGAAATCCGCTCGACACACAAGTCCGGTTCACAAACCTTCCGGCCGGAATGAAATATTATGTAGCCGTGGCCTCCGTTGATACCCTAAACACTGAAGGGCCGGCATCATTCGCCAGAAGCCTGTTCATTTCCCCCTTCCAACTCATCTATTCAACCAGTGTTACTAACAATCGGGAAAGCATGGTATCTGCCGATCTGACTCAGGACGGACTGATGGATCTGATTTTCACCGGCGATGGTGCTCAGATTGGCGGTCGTCAGTCTGGTCCGGTTGTTGGTCAAACCAATGCGGTGGAAACCGAGGGTCTGAACATCGTCATTAATACATCTGAGGTTCCGGAAGCGGATTTCTTCACATCGGTTCCCACCGGAATTCTAAATGCCGAAGCAGTTGCGGCAGCCGATTTTACTGGTGATACACGACCCGACATTCTTTTCGTTACAAACGAGGGAATCGGAATCTTCGTCATAGCCGGCGAGGGATACGGTGTGTATCCGGTTTCAGAGAATAATTATGCCATGGGTTACCCCGATCTGGTAACGGGAGATTTTAACAATGACCTGCTTCTGGATTTTGTTGTCGTTTCCAATAATGGATCTGCCATTTATTATCAGACAGAACCCGGCTCCTTCAGTCAATCCCTCCTGCCATTTGGTGCCATTGATGATGGCTCCATCTCAACCGCCGATTTTGATCTGGATGGCGATCTGGATCTTCTGGTTACCGGATATCATTCTGTTGGAGGAGGAGGCGGCGGTGGAGAAGCAGCTATCTCTGCGATCATCCCTTCCGACGATGAAGTGACCCTTCTTTTCGAAAACGTGGGTGGTGAAACCGGATGGGAACTGGTTGAAACAGACTTCCCTGGCGTGTATCGCGGCAATGCAGAATTCGCTGATTTTAACGGCGATGGTTATCCCGATATCGTCCTTAATGGTGCTGGCGGAAACTCAACCCGGTACCTGAAAGTGTTCCGCAACAACGGGGATAAAACGTTCACCGATCTTTTCGTTCCTGCAAACGGACTCGCACGCGGATCGGTCAAAACCGGTGATCTGAACAATGATGGACTGGCAGACTTCGTCTATCTCGGGGCGTACGTCTCTCAGAATTATTATTCCATGAATCTGTTCCTCAGCAACGGAGATGATACATTTACTGCTGTGGACTCCACCATCTTTAATCCGGTTTATGACGGAGAACTCACACTGGGTGATCTGGATGGAGACGGAGACCTGGATATTTCAGTATTGGGTAATTTCCGTGGACAATCTGGCGGGCAACCCACTGTTAGTGCAGATGGTGGACCTGTGGAGACTCCCTCCCGGCTCGATGTTCTGACCGGTGACTATCTGGCTGTTTACCTGAACAAATACGGCCACTCCGTTACCCGACCAGCCGCACCATCCGATGTACTGGTTACCTCGAACTATGATACCTTGTTTGTCAGTTTCGACATGGGAGCCGATGAGGAAACACCGGCAGAGGGTCTGACTTACAATCTCAGAGTCCGCCCGGTCGGGTGGGAAGGTGGCTATATTGAGGTGTTTCCAGCCGGTTCAGATAGTATCACGGGGGTCAGTTATTTGGCTGCCAACGGGTTGATATCAGGCAGCAGGTCGTGGGCGTTCCATTCGGTACCCGATGGAAACTACTGGGTCAGCGTTCAGGCTGTTGATGCCGGATTCCAGACATCCGAATTCAGCGAGGAAATCCTGATCACTGTGAATCAGGCTGTCCCTGTTGTGTTGGCCACCTTTAATGTGGCGGTCACACAACAAACCGTAACCCTTAACTGGACCACCAGGACAGAAACGGCCAATGCCGGGTTCAACATTCAGCGTCAGATTGCCGGCGATGATTCGTGGCAATCGGTGGGTTTCGTGCAAGGAAACGGAACCACCACCGACCCACGTACCTATCAGTTTTCCGATAAGCCCGGAAATGGCTCTTTCCGGTATCGACTCGAACAGGTCGATCTGGATGGATCGGTTAACTATTCTTCCGTACTGGAAGTCGTCATCAATAAACCGGCTGTCTTTGCATTGGAGCAAAACTATCCGAATCCGTTTAACCCTTCCACCCGGATTAACTATTCCATTGCAACCCCCGGACAGGTGAATCTGTCCCTGTACGATGTGTTGGGTCGGAAAGTCCAGGAATTGGTAAACGAACAAAAACCAGCCGGAAGCCATTTCTTCGATCTGGATGCAAGGCAACTCTCGAGCGGTGTTTATTTCTATCGTCTCGAATCGGGTTCCTTCAGTCAGATCAGAAAAATGACCCTGGTCAAATAATTCATCTTCATCAACCAAAAGGCCCGTTTAAAAGCGGGCCTTTTTTATTTAAGGTCTCACGCATGAAAACATGGTTCCTCATCACCGGATTAATCTTTCTCTCTTCAGCCAGTTCTGGCCAGCCAACCGTGGTTGTGAATGCGGTTTCCTCTGTCACCAGTACAGGCGCCACTTTTACCGGTGCGGTCAGTGCAAATGGCTCGCCAACCATTAACCGTGTGCTTCTTGGTCTGACCCCTACCAGTTTTTTTGACTCGGCCGGTACCATTCCCGGCAACCAGTCTACCAAAATTACCGGTCAGAATATTAGCGTCACCCGTACCTACCCCGGTACGGCCAACAATCCACCGGCGTTAACGCCCAACACCACCTATTATTACGCCATGGGTGCGAAAGGCGATAATGGCCTGTACACCCGCTCCGGGGTTCAATCCTTCACCACTCCGGCGCTTTCAGCCCCAGACAGTTTTTCTGCCCATCCGAATACGGTAAATAGCACGGAACTCACGCTGATGTGGAAAGGGCAAAGTGAACATGTCCGCGTTAACGGTTCAACAACCACATTTCCTTCCACCCCCACCTCTGCCACTCAGGTTTTTTCTGGAAATGCCACCTCTGTCTCGCTCAGCGGACTCACAGATTCAACAACCTATTATTACCGCATCTGGGGCAAGGCGGCTGCCTCTTCCACCTACACATCTGGCTTTATGGACGTCATTGTTGCCACCCCGGGAAATTCCGGAAAAACAGGTATCTCCATTCCGGCCGGGTACACCTCCAGATTGGTTCCCGGATCTAATCATCTGGTTTTTGATATAACCAATAACACCGGCGGGGCGGGTTCTCTGCGGGTCGAAAAAACGATCGGACCTGTAAACGGACTGGTACCGGAAAGTGGACAGGCACCTGAAGGTGTCATTTTCCTGACGAGCCTGGCCAATGTGCTGTGGACGGTAACCCCGCAATCGCTCAGCGGAATAACCTACCGTCTCATTATCGATGTCAGTCAGTTTTCAGGACTGGAGAATCCTTCCCGGTTGGTTTTGCTTCAGCGTGCCTCACCGGAATCGTCCTGGGAGCCTGTCAGCAATCAGAGTGGTGTAACGGTAACCACCGATAGCTATAATCGCCTCATTCTGTCAGGTCTGACCAGCTTTGGAGAATTCACCCTTGGATTTAACGAAGCCGATTACACCGTGCCGGTTGAATTATCCTCCTTCTCAGGCTGGGTCTCCGGGGATCAGATTCTCCTAAACTGGACCACCAAGTCTGAACTGAACAATTACGGATGGGAAGTGCAAAAGAAGAATTCAGACCCCTCGGGAACTTCAGGGTCCGGAAGTCAGAATTCGGAAGAATGGAAAACGGTCGGATTTGTGGCTGGTAACGGAACGACCAATTCACCAAAATCGTATTCCTTCCAATCACCAATCATGGTCACTGAGCGGAGTCGAAGTGCCGTTCTCAAATCGCTCTTCCGTCTGAAGCAACTCGATCTGGATGGAACCGTGTCTTACAGTCAGGTTTTATCCATCAGAAATACTCCTTCCGGATTTCAATTGCTGGGCAATTATCCGAATCCGTTTAATCCTGCCACCAGGATCAGATTTCAGTTGTCAACGAGCAGTCAGGTCAGTTTGCAGGTGTACGATGTGACAGGAAGGTTGGTTTTCTCCCGCGAGGATGGTGCCTTGGATGCAGGTGTGCACTCTTTTGAATTCAATGCAGCCGGCCTTTCAAGCGGACTGTACTATTACCGGCTTCAGGCGGGCAACCAATCGGCAGCAGGGTCGATGGTAGTGTTGAAGTGAAAGGTGGGTTTGGTTCCGTAATCAGCATGATTCATTCAACCTTAGCCGGAACCATTGGGTAACCAGTTCGAACCTTCCCTCCTTTCTAAACAAAAGGATACTGATGGTTATGTCTTCATGAAAAGGCCAGATTTCCTGCACCAATCACAATTGCTGTTCTTTAAATGTATTCTGAGTTCTGACTCTTGTCTCAGGAATTCCGTTTCCCGGATTTTTCCTCACGCACTCCGGTCCTCATTCAGAAAATCATAGGCTTTCTGAATGTCGATAAATTTGTCACTGGCTGTCTTTCGCTCTGCTTCGGTTGCTGTTGGTGGGATACGGTCCGGGTGATATTGCAGCGCCAGTTTCCGGTAGGCCTTTTTGATCTCTTCAGCAGAAGCACCTTCCTGAAGTCCCAGAATCTCAAGTGCTTCACGGGTTGTATAGCCCTTTTTATGCATGAACCGGTCCAGAATCGATTCCGAAATACCAAAGGACCGGCAAATCTGGCGCAGTGCGTCCAGTTCATCCCGGTCTATTTGTCCGTCAGACTGGGCCACATCCACACACAGAAGAATGATTACCTGGTAGCTTTCCGGACGAAGGAAGGAGGCGATTCGTCTGACGTGAAAATTCAGATCAATGGGAGCTGTTTTATACCGGTCGATGGTTTCATCGATGTATGCCGAAATTGCCGCTTCCGGCCCGAGTTGAGCGGAAAGTATAAAAGACCTGATTATTTCCCGTTCGCGGGGATATAGTCTTTTATCGGCCCGTGCCACATGCATGGCCAGAGCCACGAGACTTTCAATCATGACTTCCACCCGGTATGGAAACACATTGCCGGGTTCCATCATGGGCTGACCGGTTGTGTAAAAGCTGCTTCCCGATCGTTGCTGATTTCGTTTGGATGAAATGACCAACCCGATGATGAATCCGAGAATCGCACCAATGGGTCCGAAAATGATTAAGCCGAGTATTCCAAAAATCCAGGCCACTTGCCCGCTCTCCGTTGTTTAAGTCGTTAAAAAGTCACATACCTGGTGTTTGAAGGTATGAATGTGACGGTTAAAGAAATGATCGCACCCGGGCAGAATCGTCAACTGATGGCTCTGCCAACCCGAGTCAGTAAGAAACTGCTTCATGGCCTCTGGTGACACAAACTCATCCTGGTCTCCCTGTATGAACAAGGCAGGAGCCGGTAACAGAAACGACTCGGGAATCAGGCCAAAAAATGTAACAGGGAGACCTGCAAAAACCAGCTTTTCAGGCTTGAACGCATAGTTCCGAAGAAAATTGAGCAGGGTTCTGGATCCGAAGGAAAAGCCGGTCAGGGTTACCGGAAGGGGGCCGTACTCTGTCTGGCACCATTCAAGCACCGCCAGAAGATCCTCAGCCTCACCAAAGGTTTCTCCATACTCTCCTGTGCTCTTTCCGACGCCTCTGAAATTAAACCGGATGGAAAGATGGCCCGTTTCTCTTCCGGCATCAGCAAGCGCATAGGTGACCTTGTTATGCAGGGTTCCGCCATGAAGCGGGTGGGGATGCATGGCGATGAGAATCCGTTCCGGATCACGGGGTAAAAAAAGAACCGATTCCAGTTGCCCATGTGGTGCAGGAATCAGTGTTTGAACAATCCGGAATGCCATACAATCAGCGGGAAACGATACTGGGATAGAAAGAACCGGACAGGTTCATTCAATGGAAACCTGTCCGATGTTGAATGTCAGTTTGATGCAGTCAGAACCGAGCCGGGAGCAGCAAGGTACCGGTTCAGCCAGTCAATTTGTGCCTGGCTTGCTTCAAAGGAGTTCTGTGAATAGGCAATCCACGCTGCCAGAGCTTCTGCTTCACGATCCGTACCGATAAAGGAAGGCAGATTGGACTGATAGATGTTATTCTCGCTTCCCCACCGGATAATCTTTATAAAATCCAGAATTTCCTGATAGGTTTTCCCCTGGCAGAAGGTGGTCAGTTCATTGAATCCGGAAGGGATTCCCGATCTGAACTGCAGGTCATAAAGTTCCTTGCCTGCGGCCAGTAAATTTTCATCGGTTACCGATTTATGGACAGTCCATCTGGCTTTCTCCAGAAAGCCGGTATTCAGGTCATCGGCCTGCGACAGTCTTATCGAGTTGTTGTAGGAGTATCCGGCAATGGCATACGGATTTCCGATCAACATCCGGGAATACTCAGAAACGGCACTGACAGACAGAGCCAGGAGAACCATCCAGAAGGCCATGGATCGTTTAAAGCCGTCAGTATTCAGAATACCACCCAGGAATGCAAAAAGGAACAAGGCCACCGATCCGAAAACGGCCCCCAGAACCAACCGGGAAAGGAAGGAATGATTGTCTGAGGCAAACCCGGTAAATCCATCCGTCAGTTTACCAGCCACAACAGGGTCAATGGTATTCAGGTACCAAAAAAGTGCAACAGGCATCAGCAGAAACGGATAAATTACAAATGACGCGCTGAATTCACCCAGCGCGCGCTTGGTCTGGCTGGCGGGAAGAACCGATAGTGCCACAAACGCCCACACGCCTGCAGCAGAGACCGATACCAGCAGCCGCAGGAACAATGAAGCCAGATAGGAGGTATTAAACCACGCATCCTCAAAATTTCCGGTTTCAAGCCAGAACCCTGGTGTTTGCTGAAAGCTGAGGGTGGCATTGGCAACAAACAGGGTGATCAGACCAAGAATAGCCAGACTCCATGAAAGTTCTGACTGAATGGCTACATCCCCTTTCTCAAGCGAGCGGACCAGCACGAAAAGCGTGGCTATTTCAAGAATGTAGGCCAGTGCCTGAAGAATCCAGACCCAGATAAATTCAAACACAATGGTGGTAAGGGTATCGGGTGAATGCAGGATGTGCACCAGCCACATACCCAGCAGAGCCAACGGACCTGCCACGGTGAGAACACTCAGGGCTGTTCTGGAAAGGGAGGCAATGAATTCACGATATCCATCAGCGTTATTCAATCCGGAATATTTGACCAGAAAAGCAGTATAAGCGCCAATTCCGAAGGCCGATAGAGTGGTTAACGTAAAGATTGAATGGGCAAGAATCATGACCCAGCCAGAAACCGTATCAGACATTCCCCAAACCGGATAATTCATGGTGTTTCCTATCTCTGTAATGTTAGTGACTGGCTACTGCCTGATAAGCCAGAACGGTAAAAATGATTAAACCGGCCAGCACGGCAGCCGAGAAGTACATGACAAGACGGTCCCGTTTATGACCCCAGAACGGAACGGTGATCAGCAGCAGTCCGGTCAGACCAAACAAAATATTACCGATCTCATCGCTTTGAAGTATGGGGGTATTGGGTATCAGTTTCAGAATCTGGAACATGGCCATGAAATACCATTCCGGATGGATACCTTGTGGTGTGGCTGCAAGCGGATCAGCCTCTGGTCCCAGTCCCCACGGGAAGAAGACCGCAATAAGGATGAGACCATTCAGTGCAATCAGCCAGACCAGGAAATCATCATACATGAAGGTCGGAAAGAACTTCACATACTTTTTCTTTTCTGGAGGCAATGCCTTGAAGCCGTCCGGCTCACTGATACCCTGTACCTGAATAAAGAACAGGTGCGCACCCAGTGTGCCGATCATAATAATGGGAATCACCCACACGTGCAGGGCAAAAAATCTGGAAACCGTATCATGTCCGACCTCAGGTCCGCCCTTCAGGATGTCCCCGATTAAAGGCCCGATTCCGGGTACGGCTGTTGCAATGTTAATCCCAATCTTGGTAGCAAAGTAGGCCAGTTCATCCCAGGGAAGCAGGTATCCGCTGAATCCCATTCCCATGGAAAGTCCGAGCAGTGCAAACCCGGTTATATACGTCAGTTCACGTGGTCTGCGGTAGGCCTTCATGAACAGGACCGAGAACATGTGAACAAACACGAAAAAGATCATCAGGTTCGCCGCATAACTGTGGATGGACCGTATCAGCCATCCGAAAGCAACCTGCTCATTGATGAATTTTACAGACTCATAAGCTTCCTTCCCCGGTGTGTAGTAGAACAGGAGAAGAATACCGGTGATAATCTGTACAGTAAAGAACATGAGCGAAAGACCGCCCATGTAGTACCAGAAGGAATGCCTGTAGGAAGGAACTTCCTTCTTTGCCAGGTAATCGATCAGTCCCTGGATCTGATACCGGTCGGCAAGCCAGCCCAGAATTCCGCCGGGGGTCTGCGTATTGGATGAAGAATTCGATTGATCTGCCATGGAATGATTCCGGAAAATTATGCTTTGGTTACAGTGATTTCACCATTATCAGCAACGGTGACCTTGAATTCCTGGATCGGTTTGGGAGGAGGCCCGGCAATGTTTTTTCCGGTGGCGTCATAGACACCCAGATGGCAGTTACAGAAAAACCCTTCTCCGGAATGACCGGGGGCCACTGTTGCCAGATCTTTCTGATAGACCACATTACAACCCAGATGGGTACAAACCGCTGTAAAACTTTTCAATTCCCCATTCAGGTTCTTAACCAGCAGGGCCGGTTTGGTTCCGAATACGAAGGATTCACTCGAACCTGGTTCAAGGGTTTTAACACCCAGATTAATTTCGCTCACATCCTTCACAACCTCTTTCTGATGAGGTCCCAGATACCGGAGGATCGGGTAAAAGATGGCAGCTGCCCAGATAGCAGCCAAAGTCCGCAGGGAATAAGTGACAAATTTCCTGCGGGCGGGTTGTGGTGTGGTTTCCTGAGACATGAGAGATACCGCTTTAGTTTGATTTCTTGAATTTGACGTATTGACCAGCCAGATGGGTTGCATACCAGATGCCCACCACGAGCAGGAAAACAAACAGGAACAGATTTCCATAGTCGGGTTGGACGGTTATCTGATCATGGTTAATCAGGCCAGGGATGAGAGCATCATCGGTGGCAATCATGGCCATCCATTGCTGCATGACAATGATAAAAAAGGCCGGGACCAGACCGGCCACAAATATGCCTTTTTCATGGATTTTATTTGCCAGAACAATAATGGGAACGGCAAACACAACCGAAGTGATGTAAATAAGGAAAATATGACCATCAATAATACGGTCATAGGATGTCTGTGGAAGCATCAGTAACCACCAGAACATTAAAAGAATGGCAAGAACGGCCGAAACGGTAAAACCGTAAAATCCATGTTCCATGACGGCATCCCGGTCTTCCGTCTGTTCATTAAACATGGCCACAGTGTTAATCAGCAGAAAACCGCCCATCAGTGAGTGACTGATGAACCAGAACCATGATGGAAGAAAGATAGACAGTCCGTGCGAATAGGGACCTGCGGCTTCACCCAGTAAAACGGATTGAACGGCTGACGGACTCAGCATCAGAGAACTGGTGTTGGTCACCAGCCAGGAGAACCATCCGGCAATAACCGTGGTGAGGGCAAGTGCAATCCAGATCGGTTGACCACTGGTATCCGAGCGGCCAGAGCAGATTCGCAGATACACATACAAGGCAAGAGCCAATACACCGGCAACCAGCCACTGAGTTCCATGAGCGATCACTGCAGGGTAGAGCGCCTGTCCGTAAACCACCTGGGTCAGAAACAGCGGCAACAAGGCGGTAACCACCGTGAAGGTGAAAAGCGCCGGGATCAGCCGGGTGGTGGAAACCACGATTTGTCGGCTGACTCCCCCACTGTTCTGGCGGAAGAAGTGAAACAGGCCGATCAGAGCAGCTCCGAACAGGAAATAAAAAAAGACAAGATGAGCTGAAGCAGTCACCATCATGAGAAATTTGAACAATCCCATGTCTGCGGGGACCGGGTAACCGGCCGGTCCGGCAAAAAAACGATCCAAGGAAACCTCCTGTTTTACCAGTTTGGTAACCGGGCCAGCAATGCTCAGGCCCGGATAAGTATCAATTTCAGTTTTTCTTTTCGGTTTTCTTTGTTTTATCCGAGGCAGTACCGGGTTTGGCAGCCTTTTTCACATCGTCCTGGATAAATGCAAGCAATTGTTTTGCTTCATCTTTGGTAACTTTCACCGGGGGCATGGCTGCAGGGTACTTTCCGCTTTTTACAGGTGCAGCCAGCATTTTCATCAGGGCATCGGCATCCTTGTATTTTCCGATCACATCCTTCATGGCCGGGGCAATGGCGGCTGCACTGTGGCAGGTCTGACAGTTGAGTTTGGCATAAAGAGCTTTGCCTTTTTCAACATCACCTGTGGCAGCTTTTGCAGCAGGTTTGGTCTGAGCCATCAGACCACTGACGGTCAGAAGGGAAAGGGAAAGTATCAGGAGCATTGGTTTCATGTGGACACCTTTTATAAAGAACGGCGAATTTAACGGTTAAACCGGTTAAAATACACTTTTGTTTTTCAGATAAACTGATCCATGATCAGGGAAACCATCACCAGCACAGCAAACAGATTGATTTTCAGGAAATAGGTTCCCGGATTCAAAGTCGTTCCGGCCGGCTTCAGAAGACCGACAAAGGCAAAAAACAACCAGAGACAGCCAAGCAGCAACAGGACCAGGGGGACCCATGAAGTGATCAGACCGAACAGAGGAATCATCAGTGCAGTTGCAATGGTTCCTGATGTCCAGATAAAGGTCATCCGCCTGATCTGAGAATCGGAGTAAAACCGGGTTACCGAAGGCAATCCGGCATTTTCATACTCACTTCCATATTTCAGCAAAAGAAGCCAGAAATGCGGAACCTGCCAGATAAAGAAGAAGAAGGCCACCAGAATAATTCTTGGATCAGAAACGGCGCCACCGCCTGCTACCCAGCCGACAGCCGGTGGAATAGCACCGATTAACGAACCGGGAATGACCGCAAAGGCAGTCCGTTTCTTAAGCGGTGTGTAAACCCCATTGTACCAAAGCAGGGCCAGCAAGCCCAACTGAAGCGCAACAAATCCGGCACACAGATATAAAATGACCGATCCGGTCAGTACCCAGATCATTCCGACAATCAGGGCACCACTCAGGCTGATCCTTCCGGAAGGGATGGGGCGATTCCTGGTCCGTTCCATGATGGCATCGGTAGCAGCTTCCTGATAGTGATTCAGGGCGGAAGATCCGCAGGCAAGTATAAATAAACCCAGTGTCGGAAGAACCACCGTCAGACTTAATCCGCCGGTTGCCAGAATAAAGCCGGTGATCGTGGTGAACGACACGGCAATGGTAATTCTGAATTTCCCGAGTTCGGGAAGGGTTTCTAACCAGAATGACCGGCTGGCAGGTTTCATTACTTAAGAGTTTTCAGGTAATCCACAATGTTCTGCAGATCCTGATCAGACAGTCTGCCTTCATAGGTTTGCATGATCCCTTTCGGATATCCCGACACGACTTCAGAATCGGGTTTCAGAATGGATCGGATCAGGTATTCTTCATCTGCCACCAGAGTCTGTTCCTTCCCATCGACCAGGACACGGGTCTCGCGACCCAGAATTCCCTTGAATGAGGGACCGACGCCCGGTGCACCATCCAGAGAATGGCAGGCAATACAGGCATTGTTCTGAAGGACCGTCAGTCCTGCATTTTGTTCTCCCGAGAGTTCAGTTCCTTCATACCAGGCCGTGAACTCCTCCTCGGTCAGCACTTCCACCTTCGTGATCATGGCTGAATGAAGGGTTCCGCAATATTCGGCACAGAACAGATCATAGGAACCGGTTTTGTTCGCCGTGAACCAGACCCATTGGTCATTGTTTCCGGGAACCATGTCGTTTTTAACCCGGAAGGCCGGGATGTAAAAGGCGTGAAGAACGTCAACCGCTTCCAGCTGTACCCGGACCGGTTTATTTACCGGTACCACCAGTTTGGGTGAAGACTTTCCATTCTCATAGTTAAAGGTAAAACCCCACATTCTGGCCACAGAGGTGACTTTCATTGCATCGGCCGGAACTTCCCTCATGGGAACATAACTTTTCCAGCCGAACCAGAACATTAGAATGACCAGAATACCCGGGATAACCGTCCAGACGATTTCCAGCGTGGTGCTTCCTTCAATCTGAGCAGCTTCAGGGTGCTTATCCTTCCGGTACCGTACGATGAAATAAATCATCAGGAAGGTCAGCGAGATCAGTAGGATGAGTGAAATAACGATGATAAACAGAAACGTGTTATCGACGCCTTCCACAAAGGGAGATGTACCGTTAAACATAGTTGATTACCTGAATAAGTAGTCAAAAAAGGTGATGACCATGACCACTGTGTACACTGCAAAGACAATGGCGACAAGGGTCATGAAAAATTTGTCGTCATATTTCAGGTGCATGAAATACAACAAAACGATGGCTGCTTTTATGGTGGCAACAATCAGGGCCACTGCCACAGACAGCACTCCGAGATCGACCAGAATAACCGCAACGGTAACGGCCGTGAGGGCCAGCAGAATGGCAAGCACAATAATGTAGGTGCTGTAGGGCGTAATGTGCTGATGAGAATCGTGTGAATGGTTACTCATGATTGTACGTCCTTAGTGAATAAGATAGAACAACGGGAAGAGGTAAATCCAGATCAGATCCACCAGGTGCCAGTACAAACCGGCATTTTCGAGGCGGGCAAAATTATCATGGGTCAGTTCATCCCTCATTACCTGTCTCATAACAAAAATGATGAAGCCCATCCCAATGATAACGTGGGCGCCATGGAGTCCGGTCATGAAGTAATACAGAAAGAAAAAGAGGTTCTTCCCCTGACCAAGCGGATCGTTGGCAACCAGAGCCGCCATCTCATCGGATCCCGGATAAATGCCATGATGGAACTTGGCCGACCATTCAAAATACTTGTTCACCAGAAAGGACGAAGCAAGCACCAGCGTGATCACCATCAGCCAGATGGCCAGCTTTTTATGTTTCTGCTGAAGTGCCGAGATCGACATGGCAATGGTCATCGAACTGACCAGCAGAATAACCGTGTTTATCGTCCCGAATACCGTGCTCAGTTGCTGGCCTGCAGCAAAGAAGGCATCGGGATTTTTGAACCGGTAAATGGCATATACAATGAATAAGGCCCCGAAAAGCAGGATTTCGGTGAATATGAAAAACCACATTCCCAATTTTGAGCCGTAATCGTCCCGGTGCACATGTGCATGTGCGGCTGGAGCATGATCACTCATGTTGACTTCCTGTATCTCTGTTTATTTGAATTTATACGGACCGTCAGTAAAGACCGGATCCTTGTCGAAGTTTTCGTAAGTTGGGGGTGATTGGATTTTCCACTCCATGGTTACTCCACCCCAAGGATTGTCAGGCGCAGGTGCCCCATTTTTCAATCCCCTCCAGAGATTAACCAGCATGAGAATGATTCCGGCATACAGGAACCAGGATCCCATGGTTGAAATCAGGTTGGGAATATAGAAATCCGGAACATAATCATAGTACCGGCGGGGCATCCCCATGTAACCGGCGATAAACATCGGGAAGTACAGGAAGTTAAATCCGAAGAAAAACAATCCCCATGCAATATTGGCAAGTTTTATATTGTACATCCGACCCGACATTTTGGGGTACCAGTAATGCAGGGCGCCGAAGAAGGCGAATCCGGTACCGCCGAAAACAATGTAATGGAAGTGCCCGACCACGAAGGTGGTATCATGCAGGTGGATGTCCTGCGCCACCGACCCCAAAACCAGTCCTGTGAAACCGCCGACCATAAAGGTAAAAATGAAGGCCACAGCATACAGAAGCGGTGGTTGAACATCAATTGAACCCTTATACAGCGTGGCAATCCAGTTAAAAACCTTGATTGCAGAGGGAATGGCCACCAGAAAGGTCAGGAACGAGAATATCCATTTGGCGGTATCACTCATTCCGGAAGTATACATGTGGTGCCCCCAGACGAAATAACCAACGAAGGCAATGAGCATGGTAGAGGCAACAATGGCTTTATAACCAAAGATGGTCCGGCGTGCGAAAGTCGGAATGATATCCGAAATAGCACCCATGGCCGGAAGGATCATGATGTAAACAGCCGGGTGTGAGTAAATCCAGAACAGGTGCTGGAATAAAATAGGATCCCCGCCAAACTGCGGATCAAAAAATCCAAGGTTGAAAGCTCTTTCAAACACAATCAGGACCAGCGTGATACCCACAACCGGAGTGGCGAGAATCTGAATCCAGCCAGTGGCATAAAGAGCCCATACAAACAGGGGAAGGCGACCCCAGGTCATCCCCTCTGCCCGAAGACGATGGATGGTCACCAGGAAGTTCAGACCAGTCAGGATTGACGAAAAACCGAGTAAAAAGGCACCCATCGCTGCAAAGCCAATGTTATAAACTGACTTTACGCTGTAGGGGGCATAGAATGTCCAGCCTCCGTCGGGAGGACCTGAACCAATGAACTGAGAAATAAGAACGGTGAACGCACCCAGCAGATACAGGTACCAGCTAAGCAGATTTACCCGGGGGAAGGCCACGTCCTTGGCTCCGATCATGATCGGCATGACGAAGTTACCGAAGACAGCGGGCAAACCAGGAATCACAAACATGAAAATCATGATGATTCCATGAAGGGTGAAAAGCCCGTTGTAGGTTTGTGCTTCTATCAGGGTTTTTCCCGGAGCCATCAGTTCCAGACGGATGATTACCCCGAGCAAAGCGCCCAGAACAAACATGACCATCATGGAATAGAAGTACAACAGGGCAATCCGTTTGTGATCGGTCGCCAGTAACCAGGCCCAGATTCCCTTATGCCGGGTTTCCATCTCCAGATAGTTGGGAGGACGGTGTCCAGCCGAGAGAACGGTTTCACTCATACGCTTAATCCTTGTTCGCTTTTTTCTTGTTTCGCTTTGGCAAAAATATCAATGCAATAAAAAGGGTGGCCACACCCAGAAAAATCAGGGTACCGGTTACCCGGGTCACGTTCAGAACATACCGGCGGCCTTCCGGGTCATAATTAAAACAGTACTTGAGTACTTTGGCAATGGTCGGACTGGTTTTACCCTCATTGGCCTCGATCACAGCCATTTTCAGATCAAAGGGGAGAAAATAGGTACCAAACAGATATCGGGTAATCTTGGCCTGGGGACTTACCACAATGATGGCCGCCGAGTGAACAAAATCCCGGCCTTCCCGCCTGAATCCGAATCCGGTGGCCCGGGTGATTTCCTGAATCTCTGCTTCAGTCCCGGTAAGAAAGTGCCAACCGTCACTGACGTTGCCCTTGGTGATCCGGTCAGCAAAATTGTGCTTTTTCTGCAGGGCCTTTTCTGGTGTATCTGAAGAATCGATGCTGATGGTGATCACCTGATAGTCCTTGCCAACCAGAAGATCCGACTTTGAAACCACTGTCGATACCCCATCCAGCAACGGACTGCAGATTCCCGGGCAGTCAAAGTATACAAAGGCCAGAACCGTTGGCTTGTTCACCAGTGATTTCAGATTAACCACCTTCCCGTTCTCATCGGTCAGGTAAACCGAATCAGGGAGGAATTTCCCCAACTGTTCGGTAATCCCGATGGGAATAGCAGTCGTATCTGAACCAGCCGGATTGTTGGACAGAACTGGTGTTGCCAGCAATCCGAGAAGACATGAAAGGATAATGAAATGCTTCATAAATCATTAAAGTTAGATTATAAAAAAGCGGTAAGCAATACAGTCCGGAATAAAGAGAAAGTCGTCTTTTCGTCGATTTCAGGCCGGATATGCAGGTTTTTATCCTGAAAGCGTTTTTCGTTCTTTCCGGATTCCCTCAGGCAGTTCTTCTAATGAATTTCTAATTCCAACAAACGGTTGGTCAGTAGTCCGCCATCTGATAAATCTGAACCTCGGTGCCGGTATTGAGATTGGTTGGATTCAGACCATAAGGATGTTCCAGTTCCATGATGACCCGGTCCGTCAGGTAAATTCCCATCCGGTCCAGCATCCGCATAATCAGGTTAGCCTGTGTGCTGGCTGTCCCGAAGCAGGCAAAATCCTTCCGGTTTTCGCTTCCGATCTGGGCAGTGACCACATCACCGCAGTGGAGCAGAATTTTTAACTCGATATCCGCAGTCGGAAAGTCATCATACAGAGTCAGCAGTGAACGAAAACGATGGGTCATGGCAATGGCCGCCTGAACCGCACGCTCGGCATCATCCTTTTGTTTAAAGGGGATACCAAATACCACCTTCAGGCCGTGATCCCGGTATTTTTCAACAACCCCGACATGGTTAAACGCTTCAAGGGTCATGGATTCCTGAAAATCATTGACGAACTGAACAATCCGTCTCGGTTCAATCGAAGCATACAATTCATCCAGTCCCGTCAGATCGAGAAAAAGCAGCGTGGAGTGGCGCACCGAGCCACCCAGATCGATCAGATCGGGATTAAGTAAAAGGGTCGTGGCCATTTCATCCGACATGAACCGCTTATAAATGTTGTTCTGAATGCTTTCTCCTCCGGTGAAATCATTTTCAAGGACCGATTTCAGACTGAGGGCCACCATTCCCGATATAAACTTCAGAATTTCCAGATCCTGCTGACTGAACTGATTGGTTTCCTGCCGGTCAAACAGGCTGATCAATCCGATTTTATCATCCCCTACAAAAACCGGAACGGTCAGAATATTATGACACAGATTCTTATCCAGGTTATGATCCCTGAAAAACTTGATCTTGCTCAGGTCATTGATAATACTCTGATTGGTGATTTTGTTCAGTTGCTCAGTGATCAGCCACTCAACAAGAATGTCAAAAATGAGGGTGGATGACTCATCTCCCCATTTGCCAAAACTCTCCATCCGGAATTCGTTTCCGACCTTGCGCTTGATAATCAGACTGATTTTGGAGGACCGGATGATTTTCGGAATCTGACGGATCACCGTCTGGGTCATTTCCTCGAGATTGGAAACTTTACTGAGGCTGGCTGCAAACGCCTGCAGATCATGCAGGATTTCAACATTCAGTTCCAGCAAACGGACATTCAGGGTCTGACTGACATCATTGTACCGTTTCCAGATCAGCCAGTTATCGAGCAGTGTTGCAATGTGATTGGTCAGGATCGACAACGTTTCCACGATATCGGAATGCAGGGGTTCATCGCTGAAGTTTCCAACAGCCAGAATTCCCACCGGTTCCTGACGGCTTCTGAGCAGGTTATCCTGAAATTTAAGATTGTCCTTTTTTCCGTCAGACGCTTTTTTATCAGGCACCTGAAATTCACCCCGTTCGGTACGGGGGATCAGCTTCGTGGTCACCTTCGAAGCGTCCATGATCACTTCGGCATGGATGGCCGACTGAATGATCCGTGCCTGGAACTTATCAACCAGGTCCTGAGGAACCCCGCGTTGGGTTTGTATAAAAAGCTGAGCTCCGCCCAGTTCCCTGACCAGAATGGCCGAAAAGTCAAACTCCTCCATCTTTTCGATCAGCCCGAAAATCGAGTTGACCACCAGTTCAAAGCGGTCAAGATTGGCTGCCAGCCGGCCAACCTGATTGATAATGGTCGACTCAATCAGCTTCTTATCCAGAATGGAATTGATCGTTTCCATCACCGATACTTCGGTGACCTGTGCATTCCGGCCATCTTTCAGCATCGAACCGGTATTCTTTCTCCGGTTGATGTAATATTCAATGCGGTTCAGCAGCTGTTCATGATCATCATCCTTGATCATGTACTCGTCTGCACCGGTATAGACTCCCAGAAACCGCATTTTTTTCTGGGCATGAGAAGTCAGAATAATGACCGGAATTTGTTTCATATACCGGTCTTCTTTCAGGTAACGGCAAACCTGATAGCCGTTCATTTTCGGCATTTCCACATCAAGCAGGACCAGATCGGGGTCCTCCCGGAAGGCGGTTATAATCGCCTCGAGTCCGTTTGTAGCCGTTACAACCTCATAACCGGATGCTTCCAGCATGAATTTCATGATATCGACAATGGTCGGACTATCATCGGCTATCAGAATTTTTGGATTTTCTCTCGACATTCCTTCTCCTCGATCAGATCCACGGAGAGATCTGATTCATCTTCCCGCGCATCAGTTTTTCGGTCTCACGGGCATTTTTCATCACTTCTGAAAAGACACGGGTGGCATGACTGAGCAAGTCACCCCGCAATTTTGAATATTCCTGGAACAGAATGGCCTCATCCACCAGAATGGCCATCTGATCGGCAGACCGGCTGAGCAGATGCGATACCACATCGGGGAACATGCCATTCGAATAATGCGAATAACTGACCAATCCCTGTGTAACCCCTCTGATCTTCAGCGGAAAACTGACAGAGGACTGAATGTGATTATACTGTCCTCCGCGGTCCGTTCCGGTCTCCCATTGATTGATCATGACCTTCTGTGTATCAAAACGCATGTCGAAGTTCTGAGATTCCAGCATCACGAGCTCAACATGATTGAAAATGTAGGTCTCACTGGCCATTCCCGGATTTTCCAGAAACAACCGGCCCTGCCCCGCCTCAGTAATAAAAATACTGGCAACGGTAAAATCGCAGACGCGGTTCATCAGCGTCAGGACCTTGCTGATCTTCTCATCGAGTGTACCCGCACTGAGCGCCACCTGTGCAATCTCAAAGATAATGGTGGTTTCGAATAGTTTCTGATCCAATGCCTCGTTCACGTTCTCAATGATCTGCTCTTCGTTGATCTCCTTGGGAACGGGATGCTTGATTTCGGTGAGTTTTCCCCGGTTGCCGTAATGAAACCGGACACGCCCCACCAGCTGATCAATTTCAAAATCCTTGGTCAGATAATCATCTGCACCCGAGTATAAACCCCAGAACTTATTCTGCTTGTAGGACTTGCTGGTCAGGATTATGATGGGAATAAACGAAGTGGTCGGATCACTTTTCAGCAGGCGACACACCTGATACCCACTCATCTTTGGCATTTCCAGGTCCAGAATTACCAGATCGGGAAGATCGCGGTAGACCATCTGGACTGCCTCCACTCCGTTAATGGCCAGCCGTGTGTCCATGCCGTTTGTTTCCAGAATAAACTTAAGAATATCCAGAACGGTCGGACTGTCATCTGCAATCAGAATCAACGGTTTTTCACGCTGAACCGGGCCCTTTTTTGCCCGCGGTCCTGCAGCAGGTCTCGATAAATGAGAAGAAGATGGTTGAGATGCCACTAGGCTCTTTACTTCCTCGTAATGGATTGAAGTGTTCCGGCCAGTTGTTTCAATTCCTCAGACGTCTCACGGGTTGAGTTGATGGCGGTCGAAAAGCGTCGGACCCCATCCGAAATATCATGAAGAACCACGGCAACCTGCTCACTGGCAGTCAGCTGCTGCTGGGTAGCCAGTGATATTTGCTTGACCCAATCAAGGGTCTTATCCGCTTTGTCGAGAATCTCGGTCAGTTCCTTTACCATGGTTTGTGCAGTTTCGACCCCGTTCTGAATTTTCTTGGTTTCTTCCTCAGAAACGATAACCAGTTCGTTGGTGGTCTTTTGAATTTCCTTGATTTTATCCCGGATTTCGGCGGTTGAATTCGAAACTGTGTTTGCCAGTTTTCTGATTTCGGTTGCAACGGTTCCAAATCGTTTGCCTTCCTCACCAGATGATGCCGCTTCAATTCCTGCGTTAAAGGCGATGATTTTGGTGTTCGAAGCAATGTCATTGATGATATCCATGACTTTCTCGATTTCCTGGGCCTTTTTACCCAGAATCACAATCTCATGAATCCGGCGCTGGTTTTCATTCTGGATTTCACTCATCCGTTCCAGCATGTTGGCTATGGCCTGCGTACCCTTCTGAGCCGATTCCTGAGTCGCTTCTGCCAGCGTTACCACCGTGGTGGTCTCTTCCACAATCTTCTGCGCCGATGCAGCCAGTTCCTTGATGGTGGCGGTGGTCTGTGCAATCGAAGAACTCTGGGTTGAAGAAGCTTCTGCATTGTCAACCAACTGACGGTTCAGCGATTCCATCAGGTTTCTTATTCGCTCGTTGGCGCTGTTAATCTCATTGCGCATCGAGGCATTCCGGTCCAGCAAGTCATTCACCATCGCCGCAATGGTCCCGAGTTCATTCGACCCTTGTATCTGAATGCGCGCAGTGGGATCTGCCTGAAATTCCCTGAAAATATCCTCAACAATCACTGCCAGTGTCTGAAAAATCAGGTTGCTGATCCAGGCACAAAACAGTGCAGCCAGAAAGGTGGCCAGTATGGTCATCCAGTTCACTCCAAAAACTGCGAACAGGACCGAAACCGCCAGGGCCACCATGGCAAAGAAGACCAGGAAATAGTAAAACGAGGACACATTAAATGTGCCATATCGTTGGGTATTGATAATAAACTCGCGGATTTTCAGCATGATGCTCCTCAGGCTAACAAACTTTCGATGGTATCAATCAGACTGGTCTGATCGAAACTTCCTTTGATGATATAGGCGTTGGCACCGACTTCAATTCCGCGGCGCTTGTCATTTTCATTTTCGCGGCTGGTCACAATGATGATCGGAATGGTGGAGTACTTCGACTCGTGCCGTAATTTCTCGATCATACCAAATCCGTTCAGACGCGGCATCTCCAGATCCGAAACAATGATGTCATAAGAGCCTTCCATGGCTTTTTCATAGCCATCGACCCCATCGCGGGCTGTTTCAACCTGATAGCCATAGGCCTCGAGTATGGTCTTTTCGATTTCCCGGGTATTCAGTGAGTCATCCACCACCAGCACTCTATGAATGTTTTCACGTGTCTTGCTGATCATGACCGGCTCTTTAAGGCCTTCCTGTACCAGTTTTGCCGAATTAAGCAACTCGGGCATGAACAGAATTGGTATGATTTCACCATTCAGCGAAACAGTGACCGAGCTGATGTTTTTAACCTTCTTGATCAGAATGGGTATCGGTTTAATGACAATTTCGGTTTCCTCTGCAATGTCATCGACCACAAAGGCAATCTGCTCCTTGCCAAAATAGCCAACAATCACCATCAGTTTTTCCGGAAAATCATTTTCATCCTTCAGCTCGAGAGTTTTAGATAACCGGACCAATGGAATAATCTGGTTATCCAACCGGATGGCATCCCGATCGACCACTTCAATAACTTCAGATTTTCTGATCACCAATGTTCGTTTAATGGCAGAAATCGGAATGGCCCACTTCTGACTGCCAGCGGTACAGATGATGGCGCGCAGGGTCGTCAGAGTCAGTGGAAGCTTGATGGTAAAGGTGGTTCCGCGGCCAAAAATGGAATCCACCGAGATAAAGCCTTTCAGATCCTCAATGTTCTTTTTAACAATATCGAGCCCCACACCCCTGCCAGAGAGATCCGTGATAATTTTTGCGGTTGAAAAATTGGGCATGAAAATCAATTTCATCACCTCAACTTCATTCAGGGCATCGACTTCTGCTTTTGTATCGAATAGCTTTTTAGACAGCGCTTTTTCCCTGATCCGGTCAATGTCGATCCCCCGGCCATCATCCTGAATGAGGATGACAATGTTGCTTCCTTCGGCCGATGCCCTGATTCTGACCAGCCCACGCTGGGGTTTACCCATGCGCTCGCGTTCCTCCGGTGATTCAATTCCGTGATCAATGGCATTCCTCAGCAGATGAATCATGGGATCGGTGAGTTTCTCAATCATTTTCCGGTCCAGTTCAGTCTCGTCACCCTGAATGACCAGCTCAACCTGTTTGTTCAGCGCCTTTGCCATGTCACGGACGGCTCTGGGGAACGCATTAAAAATCACATTCAGCGGTTCCATCCGCATTTTGATGGTGTTGTTCTGAAGCTCATTAATGATGAGATCCTGAAAGGCCATATCCTCCCGCTGACGGTGAGCCTGACCTTCAAGCATGGAAAGAAACCGTTCGGCCTGCCGTACAATTTCACGGCTGGATTCATCCTCACTGCCCTGAACCATGGTGCTCAGCTGATAAACAAAATTTTTCATCAGTTTCCGCAGATGCTGCAATTCGGTCAGACGAATCTGCGAACGTTGCCGGTTGATCAGCAATTCACCCACCAGTTTGATGGTTTCATCCAGTTTATTTGTATTAACCCGGATGGTATCTCCAAACTTTCTGATGGTGACATCTTTCGATGGCGGACCTCCGGGTTCACCTGGCTCGGGTTCGATTTTGTATATTTTTTCCTTTGGTTCCTCAACCGGTTGAGGAGTGGGATCCACCATCCTCCGTTCCTGAACCTTTTCCTGCTGGGAAGCAACCTGTCGGGCTGTTTCCTGCCTGGCAGCTTCTTGTCTGGCTGCGTCCTCTGGTAATTCTGACAGATTGCGGTTGGCCACCACAGGAATGGTAAAGGTCTGGCGGCCTACTGCTGCATCCAGTGCCTCAGTCAGGGCCACAAGGGGTTGTATCTCTGTCTGCTCCCGTTTGATCGTCTGCAGGTTTTCCTTCAAATGATCACAAGCCACCAGCAGAAGCTCAACATGCGGGTCGGTCATGACCAGTCCGTTGTTCACGAACTCATTCAGCAGGTCTTCCATTTTATGAAGAACGGACCCCTGATATTTAAATCCGATCATGCGGGCCGACCCTTTAAGAATGTGAGCCAGTCGCATACATTCCCTGGTCAGATCCTGATCACCCTTTGTTTGTTCCAATTTGAGAAGGGTATCTCCCAGCAGGTCGATATTCTCGATGGACTCATCCACAAACTTTGAAATGAAAATGGACCGGTCGAATTTTTTGGCAGGCTGAGCGGCCGGTTGCTTCACTTCCTTCTGTTCAGGTTCTTTCGGTGCCGGCTTGTCGGCTGCAGGGGCAGGAGCAGGAAGTGGCTTTTCTGCAGGGAGTTCGGTCGTGGGGGCAATAATTTTTTCAACCGTTTCAGCCAGGGTCAGCTTAATCTCAGTCTCTGAATCCTCGCCGGAAATCCGCTTTAAAGCAGCCTGAAGGGTGAGAATGACCTGTTGAAAATCAGTCCGGAAATGGGCAGGGAGGGTCCGCCCTGTCTTGATGTTATCAATAAAGTAATCTTCGAGTTTTTCCAGACTGGAGGACAAATCATCAAAACCAAGCAATCGGGAAGATCCCTTGAATGCATGGGCCACGTTTTTAAGGTCGGTCTGCTTGCCGGCAAGATCAGCAGCCGATTGAACCGACTGAAGAATTCCTTCCAGTTCCCGGATGTAACCCGATGCTTCTTCAAGAAACTTTTTCAGAAACCGCTCTTTACTGAACCGTTTATCTTCCTCGGGTTTGTCAGCTTCTCGCACCGGTTCAGCAGTAAAATCTGCTCCGGCCGCAATACTTTTTAATTGGTCAAGAAACGGGTGCACGTGTTGTTCTGCGCGTGCATCTGCTTCAATCCGTGCCAGTTCCTCATCCACAATCGTCGCAAAACGGTCCACAAGCTGATGAATCCAGGTACGGGTTTCACGTTTTCCATCCACCAGAGATTTAAGTATCCCTTCAAACTCGGCCGCCAATTGACCTATGGTCGAAAATTTAAGCATGTTGGCCACACCATTGAGGCCATGAACATACTTCCGGACTGCATCCAGCGAATCAGGATGATCGCTCAGTGGTCCGGAGCCCAGCTGCTCTCTGATCCCGGCGAGCTTTTCGCGGCTCTCGGTCACAAACCTGGCAGCAAATTTCGAACTGTCAAATCCCGGCATATCCAGTCCTTACAATTGTTTGACCTTGGCTGTCAGAGAATCCCAATTCAGCGAATTTCCGTTGCCTGCTTTAATGGTTTCTATCGACTCGTCCAGCGCAGCCACCACTTCCATTACCCGGTAAAGGTAATCTGGGTCGGCTCCCCGTCCGGCAGTCGCATACTTTTCACTGGCCTGTTCCATGGCAGACATCAGCTGCCCCACAGCAGTGAATTTTAACATCAGGCTGAGCCCCTTCAGTGAATGACTCGACCGTTTTATCACCATGATCTCGTCGTTATTCGCCGGATTTTCCTGAAGGTTTGCCAGCGAAGCTTCCAGTTTTTCCTTGACCTGTATGGCTTCCGAACAAAATTTATCGATAAACATGGCCTGATTAAGCTGCATCAGGAGACCCTCCCTGAATAATCTTGCTGTATGGTTTTAAGTAGTCGCTGAACGACGTACTGGATATAATCGAGCGACACATCGGGTTTATTGAAAATGACCAGTTGCTTTTTGTTCTTATCAATCAGTCGCAGTGTCAATTCAAATTCATTGATGGCCATCGGCAGTTTTCCGGTCTGCTGATAAATGGTGCCCAGATGAAAGTGTGGGGTGGCAAAGTTGAGGTCCAGATAAATGGATCGCCGGAAGGCTGCAATCGCCAGATCTGTTTTACTCTGAAGTTTATGAATTAACCCTTCCATCAGATACCCGACCGGTGAAAATTCATACTGCTTTTTCATCCGGTCTGTTAACTCCATGGCTTCATCAAAACGGCTGAGCGATAAATTGGCATACGCCATGATGCTCAGATCATTCAGCGTGGGGTCCTTCTTCGAACGCAGCAAAGCCAGCGTTTCTTCAAACAGATCCTCGTGTAAACGAAGAACGGCCAGGTCGGTTAATTGTTCCTGGTTCTGACGGATCGCAGCAGTGACCGTTTCTGCCAGCTCGGATTCTGCCGGTTTTCGGGTAGGAGCGGTCTGAACAGACGGAGTTGCCTGTCGCCGGTCCATGACTCCCCTGATATGCTTCAGAAGCGCTTCATAACTTTGAGGAACGGCTGCCGGACTTTCCACGCGGTCGGTTTTCGGTGGTATCACCGATGCGGGCTGATACTTCACCGTCTCGGGTTGATTAGAGGACAGGGCCTTTTTGAAGACAAAGGCACCATGATGATCGGTAAGCTTCAGCAAACCAATATCATGCAGCATGGTCTCACAACTGGCAACGAATAAATATCCGTTCATGACCAGTTTGGATTGAATACGGGTATGCACCTTTTTAAGTGTTTCTGCCGTGAAATAGATGGACACATTCCGGAAAAAGACCAGATCGACCGGTTCCTGCAGTTCGGGTATTTTATCCATGTCCTCACAGACATTGTACCTGAAAAACCGGACCTGACTTTTTATCTTTTCCTCCAACTGATATTTACCGGTCGGAAGGTTCTCAAAGTGACTGAGAATGTAATTGTGTTCCTTCACTCTGAATGAATTACGGCCGTACAGCGCCGACCGGGCTGATTGCAATATCTTCTGATCAAGATCACTGGCCAGGATTTCGAACTGATCCCTTAAAACCGCCTCACCGTACTTGTCTCTCACCAGCATGGCAAGTGAATACGGTTCTTCCCCCGATGAACACCCACAGGACCACAACCGCACTTTTCGCTTGCCATTGGCCTGTTTCAATAACTCATCCAGAATCTGAGTATCCAGTATTCTGAAATGGTTGGGCTCTCTGAAAAAGTAGGTTTCATTGTTGGTGATCAGACTGATGTACTGTTCCCATTCGGTCTCGCTTGCCTTTCCCGACAGCCACGTCAGATAATCTTCGAAATACTGATACCCGAAATAGGACATCCTGCCGGGAACATACCGGGCCAGAATATCCTGCTGATCGCGGGTTATCACGATTCCATACCGGTCGGTAATGGTCTGACAGAACTTCTGAAACGCTGGTGAAGCGGTCTGCAAATCAGGCCACCCTTTCTTTCCGGTTCAGGAACCGGAGAACAAACGGAGCAATTTCCGGTAGGGGAAGAACTTCCGTGGCCGACCCTTTTTGAATGGCTTCCCTCGGCATTCCAAAAACCACACAGGTTTTTTCATCCTGTGCAATGGTCAATCCGCCTGCCTTTTTTATCTGACCAAGTGAAGTGGAACCATCTCCCCCCATCCCGGTAAGGATAATTCCGATGGCCCGGGCACCAAAGGCTTTGGCAACCGAGGCAAATAATTTTTCACCCGACGGCCGGTGTCCCTCAATCAGCGGATCGTCGGTCAGCCGGACTGTTTCTGCCATGGATATCTCAAGATGTTTTCCTGTGGGAGCAATGTAGATCGTCCCGGGCTGCAGGGACTCACCCTGCTCTGCAATTTTGACTTTTAGTGGAGTGGTTGTCTGCAGCCATTCCACCAACCCGGCCACGAAACCTTCATACATGTGCTGGGTCACCACAACCGGATACGGAAAATCGGATGGAAACTGACCAAATAACACAGACAATGCTTTGGGGCCCCCGGTGCTTGAACAGATGGCTACAATCCGCCTTCCGCTATCAGCAGGTTTAACATCAGCACGGGTTGCCCGGTTTTTACCGGCCAGATGGGTGACCACCGGAACCCTGGAAAGTGTCTTCAGCTTCGAAATCAGACTGTTTCGTTTACTTTCATCCTGTATATATTTGAAATCGGGTTTTTCAATGACCTCGAGTGCCCCTTTGCTCAGACATTGAAAGGCAATGGTAGATTCCTTTGCGGTCGTCACCACCAGAATCGGCGTCGCCCGGGTGGCCATTACCTGCTGAATGGCCTCTGGTCCATTCATGACCGGCATAAAGACATCCATGGTGATGATGGATGGCTTCAGTTTTTCAACCAACCGGATCGCCTCCTCACCGTTCGCCGCCTCCCCGACCACCTCAACAGACGGATCCGATTCAAAAATAGCTCGGAAAATATCGCGGACGGTTGCAGAATCATCCACAATCAGAACACTGGTTTTTTTGTCTGTCATCGCCAATCCCTCAGGCATTGATAATGGCCATTTCTACGAGCTTGACCGATAAATCATTCAGTTCATCTGCGGTGGCTGAAAGTTCACCACTCATGGCAGCCAGCTGATCCATCGTCCGGGTGATCAGATGAAGGGTGGAAACAATTTCCTCGCCAGCCACTTTTTGCTGAGTGGTCGACTGCTGAATCTGTCCGGCAGATTGGCTGGTTTCCTCTGCAGATCCGGCGAAATCCCGCATGGTCACCGACAAATCCCTCACCATTCCCACTCCCTGATAAATCGTCTTTCCTGCCTCTTCAGAGTTTTTAATCAGGTTCTGAACCGATTCCTGCATCTCTCTGATCATGGCCTTCACTTCATCGGTCGATTCCTGAACCGTATCTGCCAGTCTTCTGATCTCACCAGCCACGACCTCGAATCGTTTGCCGGTCTCACCCGCATTCGAAGCCTCGAGCGCAGCATTAAAGGCAATAATCTTGGTCTGTTCATTAATTCCACTGATAATGGAGATGATTTCAGTGATGCGGGATGCCTTTTTGCTTAAAGCAATAATATCCTGACTTCGCTGTTCATTCTGCCGACGGATTCCCTCCATCTGCCTGACCAGTTCATTAAAACTATCCTCTCCGTTCCGGGCACTGACCGAGGTACGGGTGGCCAGCCGGTTCACCTCACCCGCACTCTGACTGATCTGATCTCCCGTCGCGGCCATTTCTTCCATGGAGGAGGTGGTCTGGGCCACCGATGATGACAGGTGGACGGTCGACTCTCTGAACGTTCCCATCATACCATTGATCCGGTCACTCACCATCGAAAGCTGGATTCCTGCATCCTTGATTCGTTCAATCACAGCCGCCTGTGCTTTCGAAACCGATAAAATCGCCGATTGTAATTCCTGCATTTCCCGATCGGGAAGTGATGACCCGGTAAATTTAAACCCTCCACCCGACGCCACCTGACTCATCATTTGTGTCATGGCCTTGATTGGCCGGATGATCTTTCCTGAAAAAATCCATAAAAGAACCACAAGACCGGCCAGGGCCACAAGGTTGAAAAGGATCAGCATGTAGACAATCCGGGTAAGACCGGACCGGATTTCGGCCTGATCCAGTGTACCAATCAGGTACCAACCGGGTTGGGCCAGCCGTATTCCAAGCAGGTATCGGCCTGCCAGATCAGTCACCGAAACAGAGTCGGGATTCAATCCCGATGTCCAGACTGTAAACATTGAATCGGTCAAACCATCCGGCCAGACTGTGTCCTTCAGGGTCGCACCCGAAAACAACGTGTCTTCAACCGAAAGGATTCGCCCCGATTCATCGGCTACCTGTAACGTAAGTAAATGATCCTGTCCCGTGTAACGAAGCGTTTTTAATATCTGCTGAACGCTGATGTCTGCACCATAGGCACCAAGATACTCTCCATTTGCAGATGAGATCACAGGAGTGGCAATGGTTACCGCTGCCTTTTCCCGGTTGAAATCACCGTAGGATGCAATGGTTGTTTTCAGCGACTGACGGGTGGCGATGTACCAGGGGCGTTGGCGGCAATCATACCCTTTTCCGGCCGTGGACTGATTCAGATTACTGTAAAGCTGACCGTGATTTTCCGAACCGGCATACACCACCCGGATGGTATTTCCGGATTGAGATTTGTTCCGCTTCATGGCAGGTAAGACCCGGTTCCAGACCGGATCGGTTTCACGCTGCAGGTACTCCGCTGTTGTGCGTCTGGACAGAAGCAGTTCAAGATCGGGATTGTAAGTGGCGTAGCTCTCTACCTGTAGAACATAATTATCAATCTGCGATGTCAGCAGCATCCGCATGGCAAGCAATTGCTCAGAATAACTTTTCACAGTAGTGGTTCTGAGTAAATGATCAGCTACACGAAAGGAAATAACCGAAAAAACGATCATGACCAGCAGACCTGCGGAAAGGAAAAATAAAAAGGTCCGCGTTCGAATGCTGGTTTCAGCCATTCAGATCCCCTTTTTTGAATACGGCGGCAATGGATTCCAGTTCCTTCACAATCTGCCCGACCTCTCCGGACATGGCCACCACGTGACCGATGGCCTGGGAAAGATCATGGAGGGTTGCCACTATCTGCTCATTGGCGATTTTTTGCTGATTGGTTGCCAATTCGATCTGCTGGGTCGATGAAACCACAGTCTGGGTCGCACTGAAAATCGTATTGAATTGGTTTTCAACATCGCGGCTCGACTGCACCCCGGTGGTGATATATTGCGTATTTTCCTCGGTTCCTTTAATCAATTGCTGAGTCTGTGCCTGAATTTCATCGGTCATCAGACGGATTTCCTCCATCGACTCCTGAATGGTATCGGCCAGTCGCCTGATCTCATTCGCCACCACTGCAAACCGTTTACCGGTTTCTCCGGCACCCGAGGCCTCCAGAGCCGCATTAAAGGCAATCAGTTTGGTCTGTTCATTAATGGACCGGATCAGAGACATGATTTCGTTAATCCGGTTGACCTTTTTCTTCATCTGGATGACATCATGGGTCCGGTGCTGATTGTTTTTCTCGATATCCTCTATGCGTCTGACCAGTGCACGCATCAGATCCACACCCTGTCTGGACAGATTCTGATTGACACCAGCATTACGGGACACCGTACCGGCCGTTTCTGCAATGTTTACACTCGACTGATACATTTCTTCCACCGTGCTGGTGGTTTCCACGACGGCTGAAGATTGTTCAACCGTTGCAGAATTCAACTGAGTGACCGAATGTGCCAGCTGGTCGGCCAGTTCTGCGATCTGCTGCCCACGCTGTTCCAGCTGATCAAAAAGCTTCTGGTATTTATCGGCAAATTCGTTGAACCAATAGGCCAGTTCTGCAAACTCATCATTGCCCGTTATTTCCATTTTCTGTCCACGAAGCGAATTGCCCTGGGCAATGGCTTTCATGCGTTCAACCACTTTCACAAGCACCCTGATCATCCGCCTGACGATAAATCCGGCAGACAATACGATTAATAACAACACCAGTCCATCGATCAGAAGAATCGATTTTAACAGGTCATTGGTGGGTTCAAGAATGGCATCTTCCTTCACATCCAGTACGGCCATCCAGCCCATCGAACCGATGGGATGTGCGTAGAGGTAGTGGTTGGCACCGGTCAGAGATTCGTAAATGGACTTTTCAGCTTTTGTCTTTAGCAGGCTCTGAACAGATGAAACAAATTCAGGCGCAAAACTGATGGTTGTATCCGAAATGTGCTTTAATAAAAACTGGTTGTTGGGATGGTACAGTATTCTTCCAACCGAATCGATGACCATGGGCGTGGTGACCGAATCCGTCATGGCCCTGGCCAGTGCATTGATCAAACGATCTGTGGCCAGGTCAACACCGGCCACACCCAAAAGCCGCCCGGACTCATAGATTGGAGCGGAAATGGTGACATCGATGTTTTTCCGTGAATGAGCAAGGTAGCTGGTATAAGCCAGTCCATCCGACCGGACAGCCGATTGATACCAGACTCTGGTGCGGGCATCGTAAGTGGTGTAAGCAGTGTCGTTGTGACGGTAATTTTCGCCATGTTTCTGGCTCCCGACATACATCAGACGCACAGTTCCACCATAATTCTTCACCATGGCCTGCATATAGGTCGTGCGGAAGGTCTGCCAGTCCATATCTGACTTCCGTTGACGGAAATCAGCATAATCATGGTCCGTAAGAATCCGGCGGATGGTCGGCTGACCTGTGAGATAGACCACCATGGCCTCATATTGATGCAGAGCACTTTCGAGCTCACCGGACAGACCAGATGCTTTCGCCCGGTACAATTCATCCGAACGTAATAGAATCAATTCCCGGGCCGATTGATGGGCCATCCAGGAAACCACAGCAACAAGAACCAACGACAGGGCCAGAACGACCCATGTGAATTTTTGTTGGATACTGGTTGTCTTGATCATGCGAACACCTGTTACCTGTTTAGGTTTTTGAGGAATAATCCTGCAGTCGTTCCGGATTCACGACCGGTATAATGGCCTTATCATGCATAAAAAACAACCGGACCCAGGATAAGGTCCGGCCCATTCTGAAAAAGGAGGGAACGAGGGCCAGGGATTTCAGTTCCGGATCGTTGATCACCCGTTCCAGTTCAGTAACGGGAATACCCCGTATTTTACTTGCCGACCGGTAAAGTATCAGCCTCGAAAAGGTGTCAAGTGACGAGGGAACCACCTGGCCGGTTGTCAGCCAGTCCAGACTGACCACATAGTCTCCGACCCGGTAAAAAAGCGGCGATTCCTGACCGTATTCAACTGCAGCCGGATCGAACCGCTCAATCCGGTAAATCTGTTCACCGTTGATTCCGAACCGGTTTTCATTTACGCGGAAAAGCAAAAAGGAAATCACAGTGATCCGGTTTTTGTAAGATCGGTGATTTTCTGAAACACCTTCTGTGCATTCAGAAAGGCAACCTGTTGTTCCCTGTACTCAAATTCACCCAACACAAATTCTGCCTTATGCTCATCCAGTGTCTGAAGAGGAGCGTGAAGATTGCTCTTCGGAACGGCAATCACATCCTGTACATAATCAGCCAGGGCCCCCAGAATGTGATCATCGTACCGTAAAAACAGGATCCTTGTTCCGTAAACCGGTGAATCAAATGGAATATTCAGAATTTTTTTCAGATTGATGACCGCCTCTACCGTTCCCCTTAAGGTAACCAGTCCCGAGAAAAATGATGGAAGACCGGGAATCCGGGTAATCTGATCAAGTGTCGCGATTTCAAACACCGACCGGCCCGGAAAAGCCAGCAGATAATCATCCAGCCGAAAAATCACCATCTGCTCGGTTTCTTCATCGGCATAGATGATGGAGGCTTCCTTCTCCTTTTCCTCCAGCCTCGAAATCAGGTCATCAAGATTTTGTGATTTTGACATCGGTCACCCCGGAAAAACCATTACCAATAAATAGAGATAGACAATCGGTGCCACCAGAATAAGGCTGTCAAAGCGATCAAACATACCACCATGACCCGGAATGATTTTTGATGAATCCTTCACACCAAAATCCCGTTTGATCAGACTTTCAACCAAATCGCCAAGCGTACCCAGCGCACCAATTACCGAACCAATCATGACCAGTTCAAAGGTGGTGATTTGAAGGTTTCCAATCGGGGTCAGCCAACCGAATAGTACCATGGTAATCACCGCCGCAACAAATCCGGAAAGGGTTCCTTCCCAGGTCTTTTTCGGACTGATTCTGGGCATCAGCGGGGTACGCCCGAAATTGACCCCTCCGAAAAATGCAAACGTGTCACACATCCAGACCGAAAAAATAACCGCCAGACCCAACCACCCCAATGCTGGGTCCAGCACCGGGCTGTCAATAATCTGACGAATCCCCAGAAAGGATCCGATTCCAATTCCAACGTAAGAAGACCCGAAAATGGTAATGGCAATATTGATGGTGGGGTTCGGTTTGTTCCTGAAAAGTTCAACCAGCGGAATGACAAACAGGCTTCCGACCAGTATGTGGTAGTAAGAAACGTTGGGAATAACATTCATAAAACATACCGGATAGAGTACCGATAAACCGATGGAAAACCACAGATTCGGATGGAAATCCCGGGTTCGTGTCATGAGCAAAAGTTCCCAGGTGGCAACCACACTGATCAGCAGAATAATCGGGAAGAGCCACCACCCGCCTAAATAAATGCCGGCCAGTACCACCGGCCCAACCACCAATGAGGTAAGAACGCGAATAACAGTATTGGACATAAGATTAATCGTTTGGGGACTGATCCTCTCTGATGTGAGTCAATAATTCTGAGGCATCGGCAAGACGGTCTTTGGGGACCATTATTTTCAGCAGCGACAAATCTCCCGATGAAGTAATGTACGAGCTGTCCTTCTGGTTCAGCAATTGTACCGGAATTCCTGCGGACTCCAACTGGGTCTGATACATACCCGCCTCAAACTCAGCATTCAGGGTCAGGAGGACCACCCAGTCTTCATAAACCTGGTAGTGGTCATCACGGTCACAAAACCATCGATAACCATCCTGCTCTCCGGTACCTTCATGGATCCAGACACCGCAAATCACACACGCACCGGTGATATCCCGTTCCTGGGTGCGCAACGTAAACTGAAGTTTTCTTGCATCATTGACAAAATTCCCGCAATGGTCACAGAAAATCTGGTGATCACGCGTGTTTTCTCCGCAATGAAGGCAGGTGGTGAGGTCCTCAGTAATGAGTTCTGTATGGCAATCCGGACAGTCATCGACTTCCGGTTCATATTCATAACCGCATGATGGACAGTAATGCATATTGCCTCCTATTGTGTATCCGATTTGGGTTGCCGCACCAGCATCCATACACACCCGGAAAACAGGATGACAGAAAAGACCACACTTTGCCATGGAAGCTGATAATCCGGGTCATCCAATGGGATGTCCAGAGAGCCGTTCCCGGCCAGAAATACCATAGTCACGGCCAGACCGTTATTGACGAAATGAGCAAGGATTCCCGCCCAGAGAGAGCGGGTCCACCATACAATAAATGAAAAATACACTCCTAAAAGAAACAAACCAGTCAGTTGAAACGGATTAAAATGAAATAATCCAAACAACACCCCGGTCAGAAGAACAGGGGTGAGGCCAGAATAGCCTCTTGAAAAATTGCGCAGCAGGTATCCCCTGAAATAGAATTCCTCAATAAAGGCCGGAATAACTGCCACCACAATCAGGACCAGTCCAAACTCGGGAAGACTATCCGCAGTTACCATGGTTTTTAAAAGAGATTCCATCTGATCTCTGAAATCTGTCATTGCTGAGGGCCATGGAATCTGACGCTCCATATAGGCAATCCATTGGATGCAGGGTTGAATGGTAATCACCGAAAAAGGGATCAGAATAACCTGTTTCAGACTTAGCGGGCCATTTAAAAATGTATAGTCTGCCAATCGACGGGTCTGTAAAAGAATCAGAAGAAGAACCGGTATTCCAAGAAAAAAGACCTGAGATGCTCCCTGAATCAGTCGTGTCAGGTTTACATGGTCGGCCGGAGACTGGATCCCCGCCATCAGCATCAGGATAGCACCCATTCCCTGATAGAAAAGAAAGATGAGAGGCAGACTCAGAAATCCCAGCAGTACAGGACTGACTTTCTTTTGATCTGCCAGCCCTCCCCATTCTTCAGCAGGCACCTGAGCCCGCGTAACCGTTTCGTTTTCCATTATTTAACCCTGGCAGGAATTATTCTGCTGACCCCTTCAGCCTTTACTAGTTCCACATTGATTGATCCGATCAGAACCTTGGTTTCGACTTTGACAGGTATTTTATACTCGTCGTTCGTCAGCCACACCATGAGGGTGCCTTCATTTTTAAACAAGCCGCCAGCCTTGACCAATGGTTCAAGAACCACGCAATTAAAAGTTCCTGCAGGGACCGTGATACGTTGCCAGCCTCTGATAATGACATCAAGGGGAAACACTTTCCCTTTGGAATAGTTACTCAGCTTGATAACATCGCCTGCCTTCGCCGATTTAAGGTCCAGGTTTCTGAAGTAAAAAAAGGCACTGATGATATCGTGTGTGTAGGGTGGAATGCTGTATTGTTTGCTTTTTTCAAACGCCAACCCTCTTACCTGATCAAATTCAACCTCTATATCCCGTTTGTAGGAACCTTCCCGGGTCTTCTGAATGTACTTCCATGGATAAATCCCATATTTATCCAGATAGGAGATGTATTGATTCTGGACCTTGTAAATCCATGAAAAGGATGGGGTCGATTTGGCCTCGAAAAAGACTCGCTGGACTTCCCTGTTTTTATAATCGAATTCCTTATCAACCGACATGGTTCCGATACCCGCCACTATCAATCCATAACGGATATCAAAAGTCAGCTTTTCTCCCGTTCTGTAAGCATTCTTATTCAGATTACGGTAATTAAATTCCGGTTCCTTGGGCTTGACAGGTTCTGCCTTTACCGAACCACGGGATCCTGTTGAAGCCACTGGTCTGGAAGGTTTAACAGGAATGTCAGGAACAGGTTTATCACCGGGAACTTCAGGCTGAACGACCGGTATGGGTTCCGATGGAACAGGAACTTCCGCCACCAGAACGGCAACGGTATCTGTTGTATCAGAAGAAGCTCCGATCACAGGATCCTCTTCCAGGTAAAGAGCCGAATCCAATACAATCGCCGCGGTTGTGTCAAAAGGGCGCAAGGCCAGTGTATCATTCACAACAGGGTTATCGAACGCCAGGGTATCAGGGGTAACCGGATCAGGGGGACGTTCAAGGGTGATAGAGGGTGTCTGGGAACAACCCCAGAGGATGTTAATGAAAAGAATGAATGCCAGTTGTGGTAAAAAGCGAGACAAACGACCAGACTCCAGAAACTTTGGGGTAAGTTACAAAATTATATCAACTTACCCTAAATATTCAGAAATCCTTACGCTCCGGATGGTATTTTGGCATAAAATCAGATGCCAGATGGGTGTGTTTCCAGCGTTTATGGATCCAGTAATACTGATCCGGAAAGAGTCCGATGTACTTTTCTACCATCGCCAGGTACCGTCTGGTCAGTTGGTACCGGTTTTGGGGTGAAGGCTTGTCAAACAAGTCTTCAGACTGGATAAATTCATGGTAAATGGTAAATGTGCCGTCCTCATTTCTGATTGGGGCCAGAAAAATAATAGGAATCCGGTACCTGATTGAAAAAGTGGCCGGTCCCAGAAACACAGGAACTGGTTTGCCAAGAAAGAAATCCCAGTAACTGTCTGTCGGCGCAGATTGGTCGGCGGCCAATCCCAGACTCTCACCCCTCTCCAATTCCGGATACAGGATTTCACGGGCTTGTTCGGGCATGATCATCCGGTTCCCCGACTGTTGCCTGAGCTGATGCATAAACCGGTTAACCGAACGACTTTTGATTTTTTTACTGATGAAATAAACCGGATGTCCGGTCAGATGCCGGATGGTGCTCACAATAAATTCCCAATTCCCGATGTGTCCAAGTGCAAGAATGGCCGGTTGGCGCGATTGAAGGTATTTCCATGATTCACCATCGGGGTTGTCGATTGTAACCGAGCCGGTCAGTTGATCAGGCCGGACGCCCTTCATCCAGAAGTTCTCAACAAAGAGACAACCCATGTGTTCATAATTTTTCCTGATGATCTCCTCACTTACAGAAGAATCCAGATCGAAAAACCGGAAATAGTTTTCCAGATTTTTCCGTATAACCTTCCGACGGTAGGGAAACAGGTGATAAATAAACTGCCCGATCCTCTGGCCGGTGGCCAGCCGTTCCACGGCACTCATTCCGGAAAAGGCTGGGGAAATCAGATCAAAAAGCATGGTTCAGAATAGAACAGACTTATTGTTCGCGGTAATTGGAGGGATTAATACCAAGTCTGATCAGGTATTGAAGGTTATAGACTTCATCTCTGGCAGTGGAATGGATCAACTGATAATTTCCATATCCCGATAAATCCACGAAATAGAAATAAACACTCGACTGTCCCTTTACTTCAGGGTAGTACCATACCTCGAATGGTTTTACATTGACTTCAGAGGTCGAAACATAGATGTCATCACAGGAACCGTATTTCAGGTATACCTTTCCCCGGTCGGTCAGGTACCCTTCTTTTCCACCACCCCGGTACACTTTGTTCGCATAGGTAACCTTTTCGGTGTAACTGATCAGATTATTCGATGGATCGGTGGCACGGTTACTCCAGAAAGTCTCCATAAAGGCTTGTTTCTGACTCAGACTGGTAAGTCGTCTGTAAAGGGTAATTTCATCCGGCAGAGCAATATATTGTGCCTGGTCAAACAGCAAATCCAACTCATTTTCACTGTAGGAAGAAAACAAACTGCTCTGAGTGTTTACCCCGGGGTTTCGCCGGGCATAAGTAGTACTGTCCGAAGGCGACAAAAGAACAAAAAACGGCAGTGATGAAACCGCAGTAAATCCCACATTATTCCGGTACAATTGGGTCTGGATAACATGGCGCCCTGAACCAAACCTTAGCGCTGGTACCTGTCCGGAAATGGTCAAAAATCCACCCTCCTGCAAATGTTTAAATGTATGAACAATGGTATCTGCAAGTGAAGACTGAATCAGTAACTGATAGCCGTACCTGTCATTTTTTAAAGAATCGGGTAACCGGATAACATACTCAAATAAGACGGTATCCTCCTTGCTGAAATGATTGGACGGCAGTTTGCTGACGCGTAAGTCTGCTCTGAGCATTCTCATAGAAATGGGGACGGCCACATCACCGTATGGGTTTCTGCTGATGGGAACTTTGTAATAAAATAGTCTGATATTCCGGCCACTGGCAGAAGACACATGCAGACTATCTGTGTTTTTTAAAGTAATCAGACTTTTATAAGATGAAAATACTTTATCGGATTGAAGCGGAATCCTGTAAATAACCTGCGCAGCTATCCGGTCACTGCTTCCTGAAATAAATAAAGTATCAATCTGCTGGTAGGATTGGACGGTGACAATTAATTGATCAGTACGTGTTGAATCGGTCCAGGACTGTGGGATTCTGATCAGTTGTACATCATAGCTGGTAGCAGGTTGACTGAAGCACGGCAACGCGAAGGTAAAAAGTCCACTAAGTGTTAAAAGGATTAACCGTGAAGACCTAATTAACTCTTTGTTTTTCCCTTTTAAAATCTTCATCATAGTCGGGATTATAAACTTCCCCGTTTTTGGTACTGTGTACAAGTCTGAACTCTTTATTTCGGTTAATGTCAATAAAAATGAACTCAACACCATTTTCAATGGAATGGTATTGCCATAGTTCAATATCAACAGTTTTATATTCAAAGGGGACCTTTTCAATTTGATCAGGTATTCCATAAATCAACAGAATCCGGCCTCTGTCCGTTTGGTAAAAGGGGGTTCCGAGGTACTCAAACTTAGAGGTTCTGGCAATGCTGATCCGATCTCTCAGCTCATGAAAAGTAGGAAGCCATTGATCTTCTTTCTGTTCTCTGATGGTCCAGAATCTGTTCAAAAAGGCAAGCTGATCGGTTCTGTTGATCAGTCCTTTTCTGATTCTCCTCTCATCAGCGGTTTCGAACAAGGAGGAAACCTCCAGTAATTCCGATAGTTCTGTAGTCGAATAAGTGGTCAGGTAGAATGGATCTTCTGTATTCCGGAGAGTGGGTTCAGCGGAGACAGTTCCTTTAATAAAAATATCAGAGGATACACCACTGAACAGGACTTCCCGTTTTTCGTTATAAATATCAAAACTGATGGTGGCCCGGCCGCCATTCTTAAATGTTCCGGGCAATCGACCAATCGGCACATCAAAACCTGGTGACGTTGAAGATGGGGTAAACTGACTTCTCTTGCTTAGTGTTGCTTCCTCTGATAAATCCAGGCTCCAGCCAAGAGTCAGTTTGGTACCAATAAATTTTTTGGGCAGAAAGAGTTGTATAGTAAGAAGAATAGAATCTGAGGCCGTTTCGAAAAGAGGTTTATGGACTCTTATTATTCCACCCCGTGTATCTTTTATTGCGGCTACAGTGCTGTAGATTACGGTTCCAAGGTCCGATTGAACAGCTTTAAAAGACTGACCAGACTGAATTGTCTGGTCATTATAGGTAAGTAAGCGTTTGAATTCACCAGATGTGGATTGGTTTCCCTGATTAAAAACCTTGATGGTTTTTTTATTTGACACTTCAATCCAATCTTCGCCAGGGTTAAACTGAAGCGCCGTGGAAACCAACGGTTCCTCTGGACCTCCTCCGAGTACCACTCCCCATTGGTATTGAAGATTCACGATCTGTTTTACTGGAAAATAAATCAGATCAGTTGAAACAACATCGGCCGAATCACCCCTCAGTTCTACAAACTGATGAGAAGGAATTATCAGAGGATCCTGGGCATGTATGGTAAATGAGGAAAGGAGAAGGAAGGAGAGGATAAGTGTTTTCATAATAAAAAAGTTTCCTGCTCCCGCTGACCTTTCTTTCAGGTGTCTGATGAAAGGAAACTACGGAAACAGGAAACCAGATTTGAAGTTAAAATCAGATTCCGATCTTGACGGATACTAACTGATTGGCGTCACCGAAATACTCAACTGCCCGGTAACCATAATCAAAAGTGATATCAAAGCCTAGATTATAGTTGAGGCCAACTCCGAATGTCGCTCCAAAAGGAGTATCAGTTGCATCTACTGCATAACTGTATCCCCCGCGGATGTACACCAGGTTGTTGTAGCTGAGCTCACCACCAAAATTGTACAGATCATAGGAAATGTTTCTGTTCACATAATTGGATCCCATATTCAGACTCATCAGATCCGACATATCCAGTTTGTAGGATACACCGAACTCGAATGACGACGGAATGTCGAAGGGCTCGGAAGGCGTCACATACTTTTTCTTCCCTGCCGAGGGAGGAGCACCGTTTGCCCGCGAATCTGCGTTGGTAAGACCCTGGCCTTCAAATACCATCTTGGTCAGACCGATATCCTTTACAACGATTCCAAAATTCAATCCGGGTATAACCCCCGAACCTGAGTATTGAAACCCGACATCCACGCCAACACCGGTTGCAGATGCATTTGAAATGCTCTCATGAATAACCTTAACAGTGGTTCCGAACTGTATGTATTCAGTCAGTTCCTTTGCATAGGTTAGACCCAATGTGACAAATGTGGGCGAAAAGGTTTCACCGGTCCCATATGGGTTGGTGGTTGTGGTTTTTGTAATTTCACCGAAATCGAGACTTTTAATGGTGAAACCAAAATTTCCCACATCGCCGGCATTGATACCTGCACCGAAATAGTAGACGTTGATATCTGCAAGGTACTTCATATTACTGAAATACACCTCGTTTTTCGGCATCAGACCAACCGATGCAGGATTAAGGGTTACCCCATCAATTCCACTCAGATTAGCAGTGAATGAATTACTCAGAGCAAGATTCCGTGCACTGACGGGTATCATTATCTCTGTTGCTCCGGCTGTACCGACACGGTCTTTATTCCCTGCCTGAACCGGGAGGGAGGTTGCCATCCCAAGGACAGCAACCATTCCAACGATATAGATTGTCTTTTTCATGCGTTATTGTCTCCCGTCAATTAGAAGATTTCAATCCGCTCCTGGCGTTGAACCAGAGCAAACTTTAGTGTCTTGTTACCTACACCCGGTGCATCAATGTTAATCAGATAAACACCCGATGCAACGTTCAGACCAGTGGTATTCTTCAGATCCCAGCGGAGCATGGCAAACGGATCGTCCTTCTCAATTTTCCTGACCAGTTCCCCGGCAAGATTGTAGATACGGACGGTGGCCACTTTTGGCATCCCCAGCAAGGTAACAAATCGTGAATTGGCACTGATTTCCTGCGGATTATCGCCCATATAGGGATTCGGATAAATAGTCAGTTTGTCAAACGCATTTCCGCGATTCTCTGCATAGTACTTATCTGCAGAAGTAAATCCGGAAATTTCAAATTCATCTCCGGAAGTCCATGCAGATGTCTTCAGAGTGATTTTTTGACCATCCACCATTTGGAGGGTATCTCCGACCGGTTCCCAGGCAAGAATCCAGGGATTCTTGAATTCACCCTTTTGAACCAAGGTGAACATGTAAGGATCAAGCAACGTTGAATCCTTCACGTCAATCAGATTCGGATCATAATCCTCTCCCGATATCAGAATCGTCTCACGTGCAGAAGCGGTTCCGTTCCATCTGCCATTTACATGGAGATTAGAAGTAGCCGGATTTCCCGGGACTGGAATAAACGATTCCACAAGTGCAACCTTCAGCCGTCGATTCTGACCATATGACTTGTCCCATGCAATGATAGGCAAATCAATTACACCGACACCAGGTTTTCTGGTGGCCCGTATTCTTCCTGCTGAAGGCAGATCTGTGGTGTTCTGTGCCAGATAGCCGCCCCAGACAATGGAATCAGTGGTCGTGGAAAAATTGGAGGCCACATGTTTTGGCATATATGGTCTGGCAAAACTTCCTACAGGAGGTCTAACACCAGAGATATACCGATAGGCTTTTGAAGGGGCCGCTTTATTGAATTCAATTTCAATTTCACGAACCATGGAGGATTTGGCAGGAGAAAGAACCTGCTTATCCAACCCGGCCGTCAGAGGATCATCCTTGATAAATCCACCGGATACATTCTTTGAAGACAATGTGGTATGATCGGCACCATTCTTGGTTCTGATAGCCGACTTTCCAACCCAGGTTGCCCCTGAATTATCTACCTGTGTAACACTTGCTGTTGCTTCACCCACCCGGATTGACAATCCGTCTATAACAGGATTGATCAAATTGGTAGAGTACTGCAGCAAGGTATCAAGGTTTGCAGGTGCAACAGTGTCCGCTTTTCTCTTGATACGATAAGCCAGATCCGTTTTGTTTGGATAGAAGAATTCAACTTCGTAAGCTGCTCCATCGACAACAGCATTTTGATTAACCACATCAACCACAACTGGTCCATCACCCGATCCCTGGGTCTTCTTTACATATTTTCCGCCATAACTGGCAGCGCTCTGACTGGCACCAATGATATATGGTTCCCGGACAGTAGACCGGTAGGTTATTGGGATGAAACTGGCAATCGACTCGCTGATCGGATCTGGTCCGCTGTATCCAATCACAAGGCCATCCTTATTCAGCAAGGTGTCCATGTAATTTACTTCAATGTTGAAAGAGGAAACGCCAAAGAAATAATCTTCCCCATCAATAAACGGGAAGTTTGTAAACGCATCAACAGGAACGTTGTAGGTAAAATAAGATTCATCATTGCTGTAATCTGAATCATTATCAAATGTGGTCTTGGTTTCATAAACCAGGTTTTGGGTCAACCCATCAGCTGATTTTTTGTAAACCATGTTATATCCATCAGCACGGGAAATGCTGGCCAACAATTTTTTATTGGCCACACCGTCAATTTCGTCCGCTGTTGAATTGGTCAGATATTGATAAATGTTATATCCCTTAAACAATTTCTTGTTGTTCAGGTCATCCTTCTGTACATCGGTAAAGGATTCTTTGGACTTAAATGTAATATTAAGTCCGCCTTTATCATCCGTGCGGATCAAGCCTTCCTTTGGTGCAGGAGGAGGACCGGCAACCTTGAAATTGGCGTTAAATACCTTTTGAGCGAAATCATCAACCACACGGAGTTTGGCAACAGAATTGAAATTGTCTGATCCCTGACCAACCATGTAACCAACCACCACAATCTGCGTGTCACCAGGTGCAATGGTAAATTGTTTGGTATTGATCATCATCCGTTTGTCACCACCGTTAACATCGCGCCAGCCGGTTCCCAATTCTGGATACCCCGGGTGCACAATCCTCGGATTATCTGTAGCGGTTCCGCCAGCCCCTTCCGACAAAGGATTAAAGGGAGCACCATTGAATTTATATCCCTCCTGGTAGTAACGGGCTTCATCAATGGTACCTGGATCAGGCAGGGTGGGGTCACCCCGTACATATTTCACAAAGGAATCCATAACCAGTTCCTTGAACCCGACTTTAGGCCTTCCGAGAACAAAGGCAGTATCAGTCGAAACCCCGGTTTCAATCTGTGGACCAAGGAAAAAGTCATAGCCAGAGGCAGGAGGGGCCGCTCCGTAGGTTGCATCATTGTTCGACGCATTGTAACAGTAAGCAAGTGAACGTGGAATTCCGGTCAGGTTATTTGGTAGCCCCTTACGGTCTATACGGGTAGTATCTACACCAACCAGGTCATCCTCTGAGTCACCAAGATCCGGGTCTGACCAAACAGAGAAAATGGCACGCTCAATAGGAAAAGATCCCTTGTTGATAAATTTATAAATGACATAAGCCACATTACCCAATTCGTTCTGAACAGCAAAGGAAAAGGCATTTACCTGTGCTTCCAGGCCGAATTGCTTTGAACCCCGCAGACGATTGGCCGGAATGATCCCATCATTAATCACGTACCACAACATCTGATCACCCCGTAACAGAGGTAAATCTCCGTTGGCAGGATCATATGTTTTCGTTGGAGTGTTGCCATTCGGGTATTCGACACCATCCTTTGTTACAAAGGGGGCTCCCATATCAGCCGGCCAATTGATAATATCAGTATTGGCACTAGGGCTGTCACCTCGGGTGTATTTATACACTTTAAACCGTGGATTATTTGGGTCTGCAGGAACTCCGTTCACGATATTGCCGGGCTGCCATTCTTCAATCCGTGAAGCAGAAGCCATCCAGGCGGTGCTCAGATCTCCGTCAATGTACCCACTGAAGGTAAATCCGGCAGCGAAGATCGGGTGTTTTCCCGATCCCTTCGGATATTCAATGGACCAGTTTCCGGATGGATCCTGAATGTTTCCTGTATTCTCGAAATAGATAAGGATATTATTGATATCCAGATAGTTAAAATCAACAAAGGCAGATTGTTTTTTAATCCCCTTGGTTGTTTTTGTGTCGGGTTTAACCCCCGCAACCGAAGAACTGATTGCAAGAGCCAGTAACAACAGCCCTGCAGTCAGTTTTTTCATTGTCTGAAACGTTATCATCTAAAAACTCCTGTTTCTTCAAATTTGGATTAAAGATCGAAGCGCATACCGAGGCGGATCTGACGGGCTGCTCCATAATTTTCAGGATCCCGCTCCCAACGCCGGTAATCGGTTTCGTAATTCGGATTGTTTGCAACAGCAAGTCGACCTTCTGGTGTCTGGAGGAATCCTGTGTCCTCAGCCGATCCCGTTGCACGGTAAATGGTAACCGCATTTGCATTGTCCAACAGGTTGATTACCCAAACATAGAAGTTCAGATTTAACTTGTTGGTACCAATATCAAGACCGATTGTTTTATCGAATTTTGCATCGACCCTGAAGGTAGACGGACCCACTGCTGAGTTAACCGTTCCAAGTGTCCGGGTAATAGGTGCTCCTCCGCCATTGTAGACATCATAAGGCACAATGGGGGTGTAAGGACGTCCGGAACTGAAGGTGATCACCAGATTGGCTCCCAGTCTGGAGAGAGGATACATACCAGCAACTTCAGGACCATCGTTGTTCTTGGTACGGGCATCTACCGAAGCCGTAAAAGTATGACGCTGATCGAAATCAAGAAGGTTTACCTGCCTTGGAATGATATTGGAGCGGAACGCCGCAACGAAGTTCGAATTCGATGTGGAACCAGTTCCTTCTGCAATCTGATACAGGTAGTTTGCTGATAACTGGAAGTAGTCAGCGATCCGACGGGTATTGGTAGCAAGTGATATCCCACGAACAGTTGCAAAGTCAATGTTTGATGTCGAATAGTATTGACCCTTTGGAGAATTGAAAATGGTCTCATTCACCAGATCACGAACTTCCTTATAGAAGACCGTCATATCAATTGAAGCAAGTGTCCCGAAAGCATAGTTGATACCAGCTTCGTACTGAATGGTATTCTCAGGCTTGACATTTCCATTGTTTGCTTCAAGTGCCGCATCGTTTTCCAATAAGCGCAAACGGGATTCAAATGCATACACATCGAAGAATGGAGGTGAAGCAATGAACCGACCATATTGTGCGTGGAATTTCATAGACTCGGTCACAGGGAAGGCGATACCCAAACGCGGCGAGAAAAAGATGAAAACTTCCTGATCTTCAAGATCTCCTGCATCGAGCTTATTATCCGCTCCTAAAGGCAGATTGACATTTTTAACCTGCTTTCCGTTCGGATTAAAGTAATCCATCCGTAGTCCGGCATTAAAAATAAGATCCTTCAACTCAATCTTATCCTGAATATAGGCCGAGGCCATAATCGGATATAAGGGGTTGAAAGTGGTAACACCATCACCCTTATCGGAACGTGAACCCGCGATGTCATAACCCACGGCACGTCCAAACTGTTCGTAAAAACGTAATTCAGGGGATTTGGTATCCTTTTCAATGGCCAGTCCGGCAGGACCAACACCAAAGGTTCTGAAGGTATGCATCTGCCAGTCAAAACCAGCTTCCACAAGGTGATTGCTTAGCTGGGAAGTAATAGAAAAGGCAGTTCCCATGTAGTCATCAGAACTGAGTACATACCCGTTATTAATCCGACCACGCTCATTGAACACCAGGTTTTCATCCAGTCCATAATTTCCACCTTGTGCCGGATGGACACCAGTGGTCAGACGAGGATTGAGAAGGGCCATGGTGGTGTCACCGTAGGCATCCAGTTTATCAAACCAGACTCCATCTCCGCGGGCAGCTTCCTGAAAACGGTAGTGGAAATCCAGATTCATAAAGGTGTACTCATTCAGAGTGTAGGAAATCCGTTGATTGGCCAGCCACTGGTTCTCAACCACTCTGGGATTGTGTGAGGAATTATTCTTTGAATAAAGATGAACATAGTTGCGGTCCTGACGGTACGAACCGTGCATGGAGGTTGTAAAACGCCACGTGTTGCTCAAATTCCAATTCAGCTTTCCTGAATATTTATGTACCCCGCCTTCCATATCCTTGCGGGCCTCATCCGTGGAATACCGGGGGTTGGTGTCCTTCAGCCAGGTTCTTTCATAGGAAGTGAAAAACGACAGATTCGGGATCAATGGAATCGGACCGCTTGCATTCACAGCATAGAGATTATAGCCAAAGTTATCAGTGAATTCAGAGGTAATCACTTCACCGCCAAAATTGTACCGGTCTGTTCCGGTTTTTGTAACAGTGTTTACAATACCAGACATGGCTTTACCGTACTTGGCTTCGAATCCACCAACCTGTAGTGAAATCTGATCGATTGCACTCTGAGCCAATTGTCCGGAGGCACCACCACCTGCATTATCATTTACCATGACACCATCGATAATGTAGGCTGTTTCATTTCCACGACCACCACGGATGTTCAGTGTGGCGTTTCGGGTTTCCCCCCCAGAGTTATCGGTTTTAACAACACCTGCTGTTAAAGAAGCAATGTTTTGAACCCCCCGTGTGGGAAGATTGGCAATTTGCTCCTTTTCAATCACCCGAACAGAGTTGGTGGCACCTTTTTCAAACAAAGGTCTGGTTGCCTGAACCACGATTTCGTCGACTTCGAGATCAAGTTCCTGAAGCTGCATGTCAACCGTAACGGTGTTATCAGGAACAACCCGAACACCCTTGACTACAACCGGCTTGTAACCCAGATAGGCAAATTTGATGTCATATACACCAACAGGCACATTCAGGATATTGAATCGTCCCTGACGGTTTGTGGATGCACCAAACTGAGTCGAAACCAATACAACGTTGGCCAACTCAAGTGGTTCTCCTGTCTTTTTATCAGTCACCGTACCAGAAACTTTTCCGGTGACATCCGCGTATGAGGTTGCTGGCAGCAACATGGCCGCACTCACAACCATCAGCATAAGTCTTTTTAACATTGTGTAGTCCTCCACCTATTTTTTCAAATCAGGGATAAAAGCGTTTGTACTTCAGTTCAACATGCGCCTGCTTTTTATCAGCAGACCACCCGCGGATCTTCACAAAGACGTACAGATTATCCGAGGTCTTAACGATAAACGACTCTCCGGTGGTTGACGTATTCAGGGTCACAGAAGAAGTGGTTGAACTTGCGGACGTAAACAGTGAACGAAGGGAGGTACTTGTCGTCAGTTTTTCATACTCAGCTGCAGTGGTATCACTCACCACACCGATCGATGCAGTCAGGGCAGAGGTTATACTATCACCAGCAACAGAACTGGAGCGGGCAACCTCAGGTGAAAGCATCTGAACATCGGTTCCTGTTTTTGCAAACACCAGATGAACTGCAGAAGCCCGTTCCGCCTTGCGAAGATCAGAGGATCCGTAGACTTTCAGATTGCGGATGGCCAGGTAATGAGTCCCATTCTTAAAACCAGAGGACCAGATTCCTACTTTCGGGTAGGCTGCAGTGGTTGTATTGGATGCATTACCTGAAACCGTTACTGTCCTCTTTTGTTCAGCCTTCAAACCATGAACATCTGAGGAAATTACAACGAGGTCGTAGTTGCCGTTGACAATTTTTGCAGTTCCGACCCTGAAAATCAGATCGTAATTATATACCGGTTTGGCCAGACCGCTCCGTGGGGACCGGGGAACCCCATTGAGAGTATCTCTGGTGGTAAATGAATAACCGTACTCAAGACTGTTTTCCTCGTCCTTGTTGTACAGATAAACCCCAAGCCTGTTGATATACTTATCGTCGGTGGTTACGCCAGAGACCTGAATGGTATCGGCAAAATCATCACCATTATTGACGGTCGTCAGTGTGAGTGTGGGACCTGAGTTTGATATCTCAGGTGCACTGTATTCCTCACAACCTACCGCCATTATTCCTGCAAGCGCAAGAACAGGCAATAGCTTTTTCATGAACATGTTCCTCCTAAGTGTAGCAGTTAAACCTCAATCAACACTGATTTTTAATCAAATGTTAATGACAGTCAAATTATGGCGAAAACTCATTTTTATCAAGTAGGACCGGTAAAAATAATTGTTTTGACTCAATTATTACAAAGCTTTAACAACAAGGCGTATAAATTATTTTGCCTTAAAATATTACGAAAACCGATCAAATACCATTTATTTTTAAACCAAATTACGGAATCTCTCTCTCTGGCAATATGAGTACAGAGTTTAATTTATTATGACAAATCCATCGTAGGGTTGACAGTTTTACGGAAGGGAACCGCTTTCACTTTCTGGCGGCCACAATGCAGCCAGGCAACCCGCAATCCGGCAGAGGGCTGGCTTGCGGGTTGAATTGAAGGAAATTTTAAGAAATGAAACACGGAATCATCATACTCTGATCCCGGCCTGATTTAGTCATTTAACCGGATATAGGTAGCAGAAATTACCCCGTTAACCTGAATGATCCTGCTAAGAATGTCCTGACTGAGGGGAGAATCGACGGTAAGCACCGTCAGAGCCCTTTTGGTCTCTTTTTTCCGCCCAAGAACCAGGGAACCAATATTGACCTGATTTTCGGCCAGAATACCACCTACCTGGGCCAGCATTCCCGGGCGATCCTCGTTTTCGTAAAGAAGGAAATCTCCATCGAATTTGATTTCCATATCATAAGTATCCAGACGAATCAACCGGCCTTCCCTGTCATTGAAAACGGTTCCCACCACAGACCGCTGGTGTCCGTTCTGGTAATTCACCACCAGGGTAATTGTGTTCTGATACCCTCCTTCATCGGTCTGTAATTTTCTTTCGGTAATCTGTACACCCTGCTCGTCTGCAAAAAAGCGTGCATTGATGTAGTTAACTGGTTCCGATGTCTTTTGATGGAAAAATCCCTTAAGGGCGGCATTCAGAAGGATATCAGCATACTTTCCAACCGTTTTTCCTGCGGTTGTGAATTCAACCGAACGCAGGGGAATTGAATCCAGCTGACTGAGAAACAGGCCAAGCCTCTCAGCCAGAAGAATGTATGGCCGGCTATCCGGATCAAAGGCATATTGCAGGGCCGTCGAGTTGACAGCGCCCTTGATATCCTTTTCATTAAACGCATCGATCATTTGTTCGGCAATCTGAATAGCCACCTTTTCCTGTGCTTCTTCTGTGGATGCCCCCAGATGAGGTGTGACAATGACACGGTCATGGGCCAGTATAGGTTCGTTAAACGAAGGAGGCTCGTTCTCCAGAACATCAGCAGCATAGCCCCCGATTATTCCATTTTCGAGTCCCTTTAGAATTGCCGATTCTTCAACAATTCCACCCCGGGCACAATTGACCACCTTTACACCCTTTTTAATGAGGGCAAGAGAGGACTCATTGAATAAATAACGGGTTTCTGCGCTGAGGGGGGTATGGAAGGTAATGAAATCGGCCTGACGATAAATCGCCTCCACTGTCATTAACTCGATATTAAGATCCACTGCAGATTCTTTACTCAGGAACGGGTCGTAGCCGATGGTCTTCATCCCAAAAGCCTGCATCCGCCTGGCCACTTCCTTTCCAATTTTCCCAAGCCCGATCACACCCAGTGTCTTTCCATCCAGCTCGGTACCCACCCACTTCTTTCTTTCCCACTTTTTACTTTTGATATCAGCAAAACTGGAGGGTGTCCACCTGGCTACACTTAATATCAATGCACAGGTATGTTCCGCGGTAGAAATGGTATTTCCTCCCGGAGTGTTCATTACCAGAATTCCCTTGCGTGTGGAGGCAGGTACATCAATATTATCAACCCCTGCGCCCGCACGGCCAATGATTTTCAGGTTTTTGGCTGGCTCAAGTACATCTGCTGTCACTTTTGTGGCACTTCTGACAACCAACCCATGGTAATCACCAATGATGGTCTTTAATTCAGTTGCAGAAATACCGGCTTTGTAATCACAGTCGAAGCCGGCGTTTATAAAGAGGTCTTTGACCCGCGGATCAACCGAATCCGCTATTAATACTTTCATATTTTACCCCAAGGTTTCCATTAAATATTGATGGGTGGCAGCAACACCAGCACCTGTTGTAAACGGGTACTTGCAACTTTTCAGGGATCTTTCGATTCCTGCCATCACGGTAATCATATCAAAATCATCGTAATAGCCAAGATGAGAAATCCTGAAAATCTTACCAGTATAGGGTCCCTGACCACCAGCGATGGTAATCCCATCTTTCTTTTTCAGATTTCCATTAAATGACTTCCAGTCAACACCTTCAGGCAGATAAACCGGGGTCACCGCATTTGAAGGGGAGGTGGAGAAAAGCCGAAGACCAAGTGCGGTTACACCCCTTCTGACGCTTTCACCTAAACGGGAGTGTCTTTTCCAAACCGCTTCCATCCCTTCCTTTTCGATCAGTTCGAGTGCGTATTTCAAACCGATGATCAGACTGACGGCCGGGGTCCATGGGGTATCGTTGGCTTCCTGACTCTTCAAGGCATCCTGCAGGCTCAGATAAAACGACTTTGATTTCAGCGTTTTGATTTTTTCAATCATGGACTGCTGAACAGCTACAAGGGCCAGGCCAGGAGGAATCATTAGCCCCTTCTGAGATCCTGTCACCACTGCATCGATACCCCATTCATCCATCCGCAACTCATGAGATCCGACAGAAGTGATCCCATCGACAATCACTTTAATGTGAGGAAAGGCCGATTTAACCCCTGCTGTCACCGACTTAATATCGGTAAAGGTTCCGGTTGAGGTTTCCGAATGAGTAAGAAATACGGTCGTGATTTTTGGATTTGTTTTAATCACGGCAATGATTTCATCGGCGGTTACCGGCACACCCCAGGTTTTAGTAATTTCCACATGGGGAACCTGATAGTGCGCGAGTAACTCTCCCCATCTTTCACCAAACTTTCCGCCATTTACAAAGACAGCCTCTTCACCATCGGGCATTACTGAACTGACCAGTGATTCCATTCCGCTGGTTCCGCTCCCGCTCAGGATTACAACCGGAGAACTGGTTTGAAAAAGCAGTTTTAATTTATCGTGGCAAACCGTCAGATAGGCCTGAAAATCCTCGTTCCTGTGGTGAATCATCGGCTGCGCCATGGCCAGTTGAATGGATTCTGGAACTGGAGTAGGTCCGGGAGTAAATAAACGCGGTCTCATTATTAAATCCTTTCTCTGGTATTCTGTACAATGGTTATAATATGAGTAATCAACTCTTTTCTGCCTGTTCCCTTTTCGGAACTGGTCTGAAAAACCGGCCATTCAACATGCTTATCCTTCATCCAGTCCCGGACAGATTGCTTGCATTTGGCTATATCACTCTGACGGGAAGCATCGGTTTTGGTAAGGATAACACTTTTTGCTGCCGGAACGCCCGTTACCTGATTCCAGAATTCTTCGTCGGTTGGTTGCAATGGGTGCCGGCCATCGACCAGAAGAAACAAATGCAGGCGATCAGCGAATTGATTCAGGTAGGACAGAGTCATGGTACGCCATTTTTCCCTGCTGGATCTGGAAACCTTTGCAAATCCATACCCTGGCATATCCACAATGTAAAAGTCTTCGCCGGATGAATAAAAATTCAGGGTCTGTGTTTTACCTGGAGAGGCAGAAGTACGTGCGATGGTCTGACGGGTGGTAAGCAGGTTGATCAGGGAAGATTTCCCAACATTCGACCGACCGATAAACGCAACATGTGGCCAGGATGCGAGACTCAGGGAGGACGGATCTACCGTCATAAATTCCAACTTTAAGGTAAAACCTGTCATCAGTACCTTGAAAATACGGATTTATTCGGGGTAAAAAAAAGAACAGACCATCCGTTTTACTCATCGGAGGGTAAAAAAAAACCCCGGAGATCCGGGGTTTTCTTATCAGGCACCAGCGACTGCAGGTACCGCTTTTTCTGTTTTCTTTGGCTTGGGGGAGGCCGATTCGGTCATATTAAAATCAACCAGCTCAAGAACGGCCATTTCTGCCCCATCTCCTCTGCGCTGTCCGAGTTTAACTACACGGGTGTAACCACCCGGACGTTGACCGATTTTAGGAACCACCTCGGTAAAGAGAGCTTTAATAGCATCCTTATGACGGATAGATTTAAAGACTTCCCGATAGGCATTATGATCATTTCCACGAGCAGTGGTGATCAATTTTTCTGCGGCACGACGTGATTCCTTGGCTTTGGTCACCGTGGTGGTCACTCGTTTATGAAGAAACAATGCCGTACAAAGGCTTCCGATTGTGGATCGGCGGTGACTGGCCGACCGGCCTAGATTTTTACCTGCTACACGATGTCTCATGTTAATTAACCTGCCTTGTTTTCTTCATCTTCTTCTAGGTAACGGTCAACATCCATACCGAATGAAAGACCCTTGCTGTGAACCAGTTCGGTCAGTTCTGCCAATGATTTTCTTCCGAAGTTGCGGAATTTCAACATTTCGCTCTCGTCCTTGCGAACCAGATCGGCCAGTATCTTTACATTGGCCGCCTTCAGGCAATTATGGGAACGAACAGAAAGTTCAAGATCATCCACAGATGTTTTCAGAATCCGGCGGATATTGAGAAATTCTTCATCATACACCTTTTTCTCTTTCGTGGTCTCTTCGGTAGCCGATTCAAATCCGTGGAAAAGCTGGAGGTGATCTTTCATGATCTTGGCCGCCTGTGCAATGGCATCTTCCGGACGGATGGAGCCATCGGTTTCCACATCAAGGATCAGTTTCTCGTAATCGGTCCTTTGACCGACACGGGTATTTTCAACCGTGTAAGTAACCGTTTTAACAGGAGAAAAAAGAGCATCAACCGAAATCAGTCCGATGACAGGATCAGCTGGCTTGTTATCATCAGCCGGCACATAACCCTTACCGCGTGACAACCGGATCTCGATATCAATGGTCTTTTCAGTGTTCAGGTGAAAAAGAACAAATTCAGGATTCAGAACTTCGATTTCTTCGCTTGCTTTCTGAATGTCGCCGGCTTTAACAACGGACGGCCCCTTCACTTTCAGCAATATTTTGTTGAATTTCTGATGTTCGCTTCTGAACCGTACCTGTTTCAGGTTCAGAACAATATCAGTCACGTCTTCGGTCACACCAGGAATGGTTGTGAATTCATGTGGGGTCCCTTCGAACCGGACACCCGTAATGGCAACACCCTGCAGGGATGAAACCAGAATTCTTCTGAGACTGTTACCCAGGGTAACGCCATATCCACGCTCAAGCGGAGCAACCACCACCCGTGAGAAGCTTTGACTTCTGGTGGATTCCTCAATCTGAACGCCTTCAGGCATCTGTAAATAATTTTGACTCATACTAAGTTCTCCAGACAGCCGTTAAGATTATTTCGAGTACAATTCAACGACCATTTGCTCGTTGACTTCAACAGGAACCTCAGAGCGTGTTGGCAGACTGAGAACCTTCCCTGACAGTGAAGCCTTATCCAATTCGAGCCAGGCTGGTAATTGGCTGTCACGGGTTTTTGACATAGATTCGTGAATCTGAGTCATCTTCTTTGATTGTTCCTTAACGCGGATTGTATCACCGGCCTTAAGTTGGAAACTTGGAATATCCACCAGGTGGTCATTGACTTCAATATGTCTGTGACGAACAATCTGGCGGGCAGCTGACCGGGAAGAGGCCAGACCTAAACGATAAATCACGCTGTCCAGGCGGCACTCAAGATTGATAATCAGATTTTCACCGGTAATACCCTTTTGACGGTTTGCCTTTTCATAGTAGTTTCTGAACTGGGTTTCGAGCAAACCATAAATTCTTTTAAGCTTTTGTTTTTCGCGAAGCTGACGCGAATACTCCGAAGTTTTTCCACGGCGACTCTGGCCATGTTGTCCGGGAGCATAGTTCCGTTTTTCAATTGCACATTTAGCAGTAAAACAACGCGCACCCTTCAGAAAGAGTTTTTGCTTTTCGCGTCTGCAAAGTTTACATACCGCATCGGTATATCTTGCCATTCTTTTCTCCGTTAATTAATTCTTCATCCCTGTCATGGCTACAGACAGGTTTACGAATAGGTGATTTATACCCGACGTTTCTTCGGTGGCCGGCAGCCGTTGTGAGGAATCGGGGTGATGTCCTTAATCATGGTCACTTCCAGACCGGCTGTCTGCAGGCTGCGTACAGCTGCTTCACGTCCGGAACCTGGACCGTTGATCAGAACCTCTACTTTTCTGAGACCCAGTGAAAATGCTTCTTTCGCTGCATTTTCAGCTGAAACCTGGGCTGCAAACGGGGTGTTCTTCCGTGAACCACGAAATCCGTTCTTACCCGCGGATGACCAGGAAATGGTATTACCGTAACTGTCTGTCAGGGTAACGATGACATTGTTGAAGGTGGCCTGAATATGAGCCTGGCCGTTTGCCTCAACATTTTGTTTTTTCTTGACTTTTTTAACTTGCTTAGCCAATGGTTTTCTCCAGGTAACTCAACCGTTATTTCGTAGCTTTTTTCTTATTGGCAACCGTCTTCCGTTTGCCCTTACGGGTACGGGAATTGGTACGGGTTCTTTGCCCGCGAACCGGCAGGCCACGGCGATGACGCAGGCCACGGTAAGAGCCAATATCCATCAACCGTTTGATGCTGAGCTGCACTTCACTGCGGAGGGGCCCTTCAACCTTGTAATCACTGTTGATGATTTCTTTAATCTTATTAACATCATCGTCGTTCAGTTCGGAGACCCGTTTGTTCTCGTTGATACCAGCCTTTGCCAGAATTTCAGTTGAACGGGCTTTACCAATACCAAAAATGTAGGTCAGACCGATGATTACGCGTTTGTTTTTCGGGAGATCAACTCCTGCAATACGAGCCAAAGCACTACTCCTGTGTTTAATTATCCCTGACGCTGTTTATGTTTGGAGTTTTCGCAGATAACGAGAATGACCCCATGACGGCGGATCACTTTACACTTATCGCATCTTTTTTTAACCGAAGCACGGATTTTCATGTCAGTTCCTGTTATTTATATCGGTAAACAATTCGGCCTTTGGTAAGGTCATAAGGAGACAGTTCAACAGACACTTTATCGCCTGCAAGAATTTTTATAAAATGCATCCGCATTTTTCCGGATACATGTGCAAGAATCTCATGACCATTATCCAATTTCACCCGAAAGTTGGCATTGGGTAACGCTTCCTGAATCGTGCCGTCAACCTTGATGTGACCTTCTTTTGCCATTTGCTTATATCATCGTTAAAATTTCTGCTGATTGTTCACCCACAAGAACCGTATGTTCAAAATGGGCAGACATTGATTTGTCGGCAGTGACAATCGTCCAGCCGTCTCGCTGAACTTTGACCCGCCATCCTCCACGGTTGATCATTGGCTCGATTGCAAGAACCATTCCTGCTTTAAGCAGAGGTCCTGTGCCGGCCTTACCAAAATTGGGTACGGCCGGTTCCTCATGAAGCTGTTTTCCTACACCATGCCCGACAAGGTCTCTGACAACTGAATATCCCTTGTCTTCGATATAGGTCTGAACTGCATGGCCAATGTCATTCACACGATTACCAGCGACCGCTTTCGATAAACCAAGGTCAAGTGAGGCCTTGGTATGGAGGATTAGTTCCTGGTTTTCCGGACTGACCTCTCCGACTGCAAAGGTTTTGGCGTGATCACCATAAAACCCGTTTAACACATTTCCGCAGTCGATACCGACAATGTCTCCGTCTTTTAATACCCTGTCTCCGGGAATGCCGTGTACCACCTCTTCATTGATCGAAACACAGAGCGTGGCCGGATATGGATTTCTAGATCCGCCATACCCCTTAAAAGCTGGTATGGCCCCATGAGACCGGATAAAATCTTCAGCAATCTTATCAAGGAACAGGGTGTTAACACCCGGTTTTACATACGATTCCAACATGATCAGTGTTTTTGCAACCAACCGGCAGGATTCCCTGATAAGGGAAATATCTGCGGCGTTGTAAATATTGATCATGTCAACTTATCTGCGTCCTTTTATGCGACCGGATTTCATAAACCCATCATAATGACGCATCAGCAGATGGCTTTCCATTTGTTTGAGTGTATCCAGTGCCACTCCAACCATGATTAAAAGACTGGTTCCTCCGAAGAATTGTGCAAAGCCCGGCGTAATTCCAAACTGAAGCACAATGGAAGGTAGAACTGCAATGATTGCCAGCATCACCGACCCTGGAATGGTGATTCTTGTCAGAATATGGTCGATATATTCGCTGGTATGTTCTCCCGGGCGAATTCCCGGAATAAAGCCACCCTGCTTTTTCATATTGTCGGCAACATCCTTCGGATTGAAGGCAATGGCAGTATAGAAAAAGGTGAAAAAGATAATCAGCAGAGCAAACATGACTTCATAGGTCACGCTTCCGTATGAAAAATAAATTTGCCAGGACTGCAGCGACTCGTTAGCCGGGAAGAGTGACAGAATGGTCGCGGGAATGAACATGATGGACTGCGCAAAAATAATTGGCATCACCCCGGCGGTATTGATTTTCAGCGGGATATACTGAGTAACCCCGCCAACGGTTCTCTGACCGACCACCCGTTTCGCGTATTGAACCGGAATTTTCCTGGTACCCTGAGTAACGGCAATTGTACCAGCAGTGATAAACACCAGAAGAACGAGAACGATAATTTCGATCAGCAGGTTTTGGCCGCCGCTCTGAATTATGGAGAACTCATTAAAGAGGTCAACCGGAAGCCGGACCACGATCCCGACAAAAATCAGCAGTGAGATACCATTACCAATACCGCGGTCTGTGATTCGTTCACCGATCCACATTGCAAAAATGGTTCCGGCTGTCAGCATAACGATGGTGGAAAGAGTAAACAACGCACCCGGATCAACCACAATCGATTCTCCGCCGATTCCCTGACGGGAGGCAAGATTAACTGACATACCCCAAGCCTGGAGCGCGGCAATCAGTACAGTCAGATAACGTGTCCACTGATTGATTTTTTTACGGCCTTCCTCTCCCTCTTTCTGCATCTTCTGAATGGTGGGAACGACAGCTCCCATGAGTTGCAGAATGATGGATGCGGAAATGTAGGGCATGATTCCCAGTGCGAGCACTGAAGCCCGGGAGAAGGCGCCTCCCACAAACATATCAAACAGACCAAACAGGTCAGAAGCTGCCCGACTGGTCTGACTGGCGATGGCAGAAGCATCGATTCCCGGAAGTGTAATGTGCGACCCGATCCGGAAAACCAGAACCATGGCAAGCGTATAGAGAATGCGCGTGCGGAGTTCCGGTATTTTAAACGAGTTTACAAAACCGTCGGTGAACTTACTCATAATACGGTAACCTTACCGCCAGCTGATTCAATTTTAGATTTGGCTGTCTCGCTGAAAGCGTGTGCTGTTACCGAAATGGCAACGGTCACTTCTCCAAAACCAAGTACTTTAACCAGTGAGGATTTTTTACTGATGATTCCCATCTGATAGAGTACTTCAGGAGTAAATTCCTTAACCGTTTCAGCATGCTGAGCCAGTTTCTTCAGGTTAACCGGCTGATATTCAACCCGATCACGATTGGTAAATCCGAATTTCGGTAAACGGCGCTGAATAGGCATCTGCCCACCCTCGAACCAGGCGCGTTGAATATCACCGCTTCTGGACCGGGCACCTTTTACACCCTTAGATGCCGTTTCGCCATGTCCGGACCCTTGTCCGCGTCCAACCCGTTTCCGTTTCTTACGGGATCCTTCAGCATATTTTAGCGAGTGCAGTTTCATGAGTAAATCCGTTTAATAAGGTTAGTCTGCGTTTTCGACTTTAAGCAGATGGCTGACTTTTCTGATCATACCGCGAACGGCGGGATTGTCTTCCACCACGACAAAGTAATTGGTTCTGCCAAGGCCAAGTGCCTCAATCGTTCGTTTTTGATCCACTGGCTTATCAATGGCAGATTTTGTCTGAGTGATTTTAATTTTTGCCATGAGCATCAACCTTCGAAAACTTCTTTAAGTGTTTTACCACGTTTCCGAGCAAAAACAGAAGGATCGGAAAGTGACATCAGACCAGTCAGAGTAGCTTTAGTGACATTGTGCGGGTTGGAAGAGCCGAGGCATTTGGTCAGAATATCCTGAACCCCTACGCTTTCAAGCACGGCGCGGACCGCACCACCTGCAATAAGTCCTGTACCGGGAGTGGCCGGTTTAAGCAGTACTTTTGCAGCTCCGAATTTTGCAAACACTTCATGAGGAATGGTTCCCTTGTAGAGGGAAACATACACCAGGTTTTTCTTTGCGTCCTCGGTACCCTTAGCGACTGCATCGGTAACTTCATTCGCCTTTCCGAGGCCAATGCCAACGTGTCCGTTTCCATCACCGACCACAATGATGGCTGTAAAACTGAACCGACGTCCACCTTTGACAACCTTGGCTACCCGGTTAATGTAAACGAGTTTATCTTTCAGATTTAACTCGTTTGCTTTAATCTTTTTCAAAATCACTCTCCCTGAAAAACGTGATTAGAATTGAAGTCCGCCTTCACGGGCACCATCGGCAACAGCCTTGATGCGCCCATGATAGAGAAATCCGTTACGGTCAAAAACAACTGATTTGACGTTGGCTTCCAATGCCTTTTTGGCAATGGCCAGACCAACCAGTTTACTGACTTCAATTGGCTTTTTACCGGCGACCTGAGGAACCATATCCTTGGTCAGACTTGATGCTGAAACCAATGTCTTTCCGGATTGATCATCAATAATCTGAACATACATGTTCGAATTGCTCCGGAATACGCACAACCGGGGTCTTTCGGATGTTCCGCGAATTTTCTTGCGAACGGTTATTTTAACGCGTTCACGACGTTCTCTTCTGGTTAACTTAGACATGAACTGAGCTTCCTTACCTTGCCTGAATGGTACTTGTCATTCAGAATTTATTACCTTGAAGCTGTTTTACCGGCCTTGCGGCGGATTACTTCATTTTCATACTTGATTCCCTTACCCTTATACGGCTCGGGCTGACGGATCTGACGGATTTTTGCAGCAACCTGTCCTACCAATTGTTTGTCGATACCCGACACGATAATCTGCGTAGGAGTTGGGCACTCAACCTTTACCAGGTCCGGAGATTTGATGTAAACAGGATGTGAGTAGCCGACTGCAAGAAAAAGGTACTTTCCTTTTAATTCGGCACGGTAACCGACACCAACGATGTCCAGTTTCCGCGAATATCCGTCCGTTACACCCACCACTGCATTTTGCAGCAGGGCGCGATAAAGACCATGTTTGGCTTTAATGGACTTTTCCTCGGTGGAGCGGGAAAAAACGACCTCACTGCCTTCAATGGAAATTCCGATCTGAGGGTCGACAGGGATGGTCAGGGTTCCTTTGCTGCCCTTGACTTCAAGAACATGGTCCTTGGTGGTTACCGTCACACCCTTTGGAAGGGAAACTGGTTTTTTACCTATACGAGACATGAATCAACTCCTACCAGACATAACAGAGAACTTCGCCGCCGACATTCTGCAATTTTGCTTCCTTGTCGGTCAGAATTCCCTTCGATGTGGTTAATATGGCGATACCAAGACCGTTCATGACACGAGGAAGCGAATCGACTCCTGTGTACCGACGGATTCCAGGACGGCTGACCCGGTTAATTCCGGTAATGATACCTGCTTTCCGTCCTTCATACTTGAGGAAAAGACGGAGGGTTTTCCGGTTACCATCCTGAATGGTGATATACTTCGAAATGTATCCTTTTTCATAAAGGATCCGGGAGATTTCCTGCTTCATTTTTGAAGCTGGAATATCTACCGACCGGTGACGAGCCTTTTGGGCATTCCGGATTCGTGTAAGAAAATCTGAAATCGGATCAGACATTGACATGATTTGTGTCCTCTACTTTCGCGCTTACCAGCTGGCCTTTTTTACACCAGGAATTTTTCCATCCAGTGCCATATTCCGGAAACAGATACGGCAGATACCGAAATCTCTTAGGAAAGCCCTGGGACGACCACAGTTTCTGCAACGGTTGTATTCCCGGGTCGAGAATTTTTGCTTCCGGGCCGCTTTTACAATCATCGAACGTTTTGCCACTTGATACCTCTTCCAGAACCTTAGTTTTCTGAGCGTTTTCTGAACGGAAATCCGAATGCCTTTAACAGATCATAGGCTTCAGCATCTGTCTTAGCGGTGGTAACGATGGTGATATCCATACCTGTTACCCGATCAATCTGATCCACGTTGATTTCCGGGAAAATGATTTGCTCTTTTACTCCGAAAGTGTAGTTACCGAAACCATCGAAGCTTTTGTCAGAAACACCACGGAAGTCGCGGATCCGGGGCATGGCGAGATTGATGAGACGATCAAGAAACTCATACATGATTCTGCCGCGGAGGGTGACTCTTGCACCTACCGGCATGTTTTCACGCAGTTTAAAATTCGAGATGGATTTCTTGGCCTTAGTTGACACTGGTTTCTGACCAGTGATGATGCCAAGTTCCTTCAGTGCCCCTTCCATGATTTTCGCATCCTGTGTGGCAGCACCTAGTCCCATGTTGACCGAAATTTTTTCAATTTTCGGTACTTCCATTACATTCTTGTACCCGTTTTTCTTAACCAGTTCAGGTACAATCTTTTTCTTGTAAGTCTCTTCGAGACGTGGTTTACTCTGGGTACTCATCAGTCGATCACTTCCCCGCATTTTTTGCAAGCCCTGTGGCTTTTCAGTTTTCCGGTATTCTCTTCTTTAACCATTTTATGACCGATACGGGTTGAAGCACCGCATTTCGGACAAACCACCATCAGTTTTGAAACATGAACCGGGGCTTCTTTGGTAATCCGCCCACCCTGAGGGTAAGTTGCATTTGGTTTGGTATGCCGTGTCTGCAGGTTAATTCCCTCCACAATCGCAGTGGATTTTTCGGGAAACACCTTCAAAACTTTTCCGATCGATTTTTTATCTCTCCGGTCTTTATTATCCCCGGATAGAATTTTAACGATATCGTTCTTTTTTACATGGAGCTTTGCAATCATACTCTGCTTTTCCTTCAGATTACTTCCGGAGCAAGCGAAACAATTTTCATGAATTGCTTCTCTCGGAGTTCACGGGCCACCGGACCAAAAATCCGGGTTCCGCGGGGTTCGTTTTGATTATTGATCAAAACTGCAGCGTTCTCGTCGAACCGGATGTAAGATCCATCCTTACGCCGGAACTCCTTTTTTGTGCGAACGATTACAGCTTTACTTACATCGCCCTTTTTTACCGTACCACCGGGGATAGCCGATTTGACGGAAACAACAATCAGATCACCGACAGCCGCATAACGACGGTCACTTCCACCCAATACACGAATGCACTGGACTTTCTTGGCGCCGCTGTTATCCGCCACGGCCAGATTGGTTTCTTCCTGGATCATGACACCCTCAAAACGTAGTTATTTTGCTTTTTCAATTATTTCGACCAACCGCCACCGCTTATTCTTGCTCAGCGGGCGTGTTTCTACAATCCGAACCACATCACCAATGGTAGCCTCATTGTTCTCATCATGGGCCATCAACTTGGTGGTCTTGTAATAATATTTGCCATAGATCGGGTGTTTTACCCTGCGTTCGATAGCAACTGTCACCGATTTTTGCATTTTATTGCTGATGACTTTACCTGTCCGCTCTTTACGGTTATTTCTTTCGATCATAATAGTGTTCCGTTACCTGGCTTGACGTTCATTCAGCAGCGTTTTGATGCGTGCAATTTCCCGACGGAGATTCCTCATTCGAAGAGGATTCTCGAGAGGGGTAATGGTTTTATGGAATTTCAATTCCCGCAATTGTCCCTCAGCATCCGAGAGCTGGGCTTTCAGATCGGTATCGGTCAGTTTTTTTAATTCGTGAAGTTTCATTATTACTTAGTCTCCACTGCTTCAACGTAGTCTGGACGGACAACAAACTTGGTCTTGAGGGGCAACTTGGCCATTGCAAGAGCAAGGGCTTCCCGGGCCAGCTCTTCGCTGACGCCATCGATTTCGAACAGAATACGACCAGGACGGATGGTGGCAACCCAGAATTCTGGTGCACCTTTACCGGAACCCATCCGTACTTCGGCTGGTTTTTTGGTGACGGGTTTTTCGGGGAAGATTTTTATCCAGACTTTTCCATCCCGCTTCATCTTACGCGTCATGGCAACCCGTGCAGCTTCAATCTGACGAGCTGTGATCCAACCGGTTTCCACGGCCTTCACACCAAAGGAACCAAAGGCAATTTCTGTTCCGCGGGTTTCAACTCCTTTGAGTTTTCCCCGCATTGTTTTTCTGTATTTAACCCGTTTTGGTAATAACATGGGAGTAATCCTCTATACTATCAGCGGTCCTGCCGCGATCCAATGACTTCGCCCTTACAAATCCACACCTTCACTCCGATCGCTCCGTAAATGGTGAAGGCAGTCGAGCGTGCATAATCAATATCAGCCCGGAGTGTGTGAAGCGGAATGCGACCTTCTTTGTACTGTTCGGTACGGGCCATTTCAGCACCACCTAACCGCCCGGAGCAGATAATCCGGATTCCTTCAGCTCCCATTCGCATGGTCGAGCTGATCGACATCTTCATGGCGCGACGGAAAGCAACGCGGTTTTCGAGCTGAGCAGCAATGTTGTCAGCAACCAGAGTGGCATCCAGTTCGGGGCGCTTAATCTCGTTGATGGAAATATTAACTTCCTTGCCAGTCAGTTTTTTAACTTCTTCTTTCAGCTTATCAACTTCAGCACCCTGCTTGCCAATCACGACACCCGGCTTGGATGTATTGATTGTGAGCGCAATCCGTTTCGCTGTCCGCTCGATCTGGATACGGGCGATCCCTGCTTTTTTAAGGCGGGTTCTCACATATTTCCGGATCCGCTCATCTTCCTGAAGCTTATCAGCAAATTCTTTTTCATCATACCATTGGGATTCCCAGTTGCTGGTGATTCCCAATCTGATTCCGACGGTATTCGTTTTCTGACCCAAAGCCGGTTTTCCTTATTTTAAATCAGAGACAATGATAGTGACATGGTTTGAGCGTTTCCGCTTACGATAGGCGCGACCCTGAGGGGCCGGCTGAACACGTTTTACCATGGAGCCTGCATCCACAACAGCGGTGGTAACAATCAGGCCCTCGGTTTCCACACGTCCTCCCTCTGCCTTATTCACAAAATTTGAAATGGCCGAGCGAAGGGTTTTTTCAACAACAGTAGCACCATGCTTTGGATTAAAGTGAAGCAGGTTCAGTGCTTCATCGACCCGTTTTCCACGGATCTGATCAATCACCAACCGCATTTTACGTGGCGAACTGCCGATATTTCTGGTTATTGCTTTAGCTTCCATAGTCTGCTGATCCCGGATTAGCGATTACCAGCATGGCTTCTGAAGGTACGGGTGGGGGCAAATTCGCCCAGCTTATGCCCAACCATGTTTTCAGAAACATATACCGGAATAAATTTATTTCCATTATGGACTGCGAAGGTATGACCGACAAAATCGGGAGCAATCACACTTGCACGGCTCCAGGTTTTGATCACCTTTTTCTGGCCGGAAGCATTCATGTCGGCGACCTTTTTCATCAATTTAGCCTCGATGAACGGGCCTTTTTTAATTGAACGTGACATAGACTCAACCCGCCTTATTTACGTCTTCTGACAATGTACTGATTGGATTGATTTTTCCGCTTGCGGGTCTTGAGGCCCTTCGCCTTTTGTCCCCATGGAGAAACAGGATGTCCACCACCCGATGTTTTTCCTTCACCACCACCCATTGGGTGATCAACAGGGTTCATGGCGACACCGCGAACATGCGGACGCTTACCCAGCCAGCGGGAACGACCAGCCTTACCAAGGGAAATGTTGAAATGATCGGGATTACTGACCACACCGATGGTAGCCATGCATTCGATTCTTACCATCCGCATCTCACCGGAAGGAAGCTTCAGGGTGGCATAATCGCCTTCCTTAGCTGCCAGCTGGGCAGATGTCCCGGCACTGCGTGCCATCTGGCCACCTTTACCAGGACGCAACTCGATGTTGTGAACCATGGTACCGAGAGGGATGTTTTTAAGAGGAAGTGCGTTTCCGTTCTTGATTTCAGCCGATTCGCCGCTCAGCAGCTTTTCACCGACTTTAAGACCATCCGGAGCAAGAATATACCGCTTTTCGCCATCAGCATAATTCAGAAGCGCGATACGGGCCGACCGATTAGGGTCATACTCAATTGTTGCAACAGTGGCAACAATTCCGGTCTTGTTCCGTTTAAAATCAATAACACGATAATGTTGTTTATGGCCGCCCCCCATGAACCGGGAAGTGGTATGACCGGTATTATTCCGTCCGCCAGTTCTCTTTTTGGGAACCAGCAACGATTTTTCCGGCTTGTCTGTTGTGACTTCATCGAACGTAGCAACGTTTTTAAAACGAAGCGACGGAGTCACCGGCCTGAAACTTTTAATAGCCATTCAGAACTCCAGCAAATACTTTCTGCTATTGTGTGCAGTCCAGATAGGTTGCGCAGGGGTTGCTGCTTTGTCCTGGAACTGCGATTGAATTTTCAGCGAACAAGCTCTTTTTTTTGAAGAGCTACAAAGGTATGTTAGACCTAACTTTTTGTCAAGCGTTTTTAAGGAAATCGATCACTTCGCCCGACTTTAACGTAACGACTGCCTTTTTGACATCATCACGTTTTCCAACCATTAAGCCTCTTTTGGTATACTGTACTTTACGTTTTCCTTCTTTGAGAGAAGTATTCACAGCAATCACATTCACACCATAGCGGGCTTCAACAGCCTTTTTGATTTCAATTTTGTTTGCCGACCGGGTCACCTGGAAAGCATACTTGTTTTCCTTTTCCTGAAGGGCGGTGAGCTTTTCAGTCAGCAGCGGTTTTACCAATACATCTGCGGTCATGTTACTTTGCCAACCTTTCCAATCCACTTAAGGCCTTTTCCTGAAGAACGAGCACATCTGCATTCACAATATCATAGGTTGAAAAATCTTCAACCGACTTTACTGTGACTTTCTGCAGGTTCCGTCCAGAGAGGTACACATTTTTATCGGTGGAGCCGGTCAGCAAGAGCACTTTCTTGTCACCGCCAGACAGCTTGTTCATCACTGATACCATGCTGCGGGTTTTCGGTTTCTCGAATGTGAAATCCTCAACCACCACCACAGCATTTCCGGCTGCTTTGGCAGTCAGGGCTGATTTCTGGGCCAGCCGTTTCACCTTTTTGTTGATCCCCGTGTAATAATCATGAGGCACGGGTCCAAAAATGGAACCTCCGCCTACCCACACACCGGACCTGATGGTACCGGCACGGGCACCACCCCGTCCTTTTTGACGCCATGGCTTCTTACCGCCACCACGTACTTCGCTGCGTGCTTTTACTTTGTGCAGTCCAAGATGACTGTTGTCTCTGATGGAGCGTACGTCCATATAAACAGCATGCTCACTTGGAACGATACCGAAGATTGAATCGGGCAGGGTTACTGTCCGAGCAGTCTTGCTTCCGTCTGTTTTTAAAACTGTCAATTCCATTGATCGGACCAATTAGGTTATTTGGATTGTTTAATAATCTGTACGATGCCGTTGTTTGCACCGGGAACAGCACCACGAACCAGAATCAGGTTTGATTCAGGCATCACTTTAATGACCTGCAGGTTTTTGCTGGTCACCCGGGCATCACCGGTCTGACCGGCCATTTTCAAACCCTTGAACACGCGAGAGGGATACGATGAGGATCCGACGGAACCAGGTGCGCGTTCGCGGTCATGCTGACCATGGGAACGGGAACCGACACCGCCAAAGCCATGCCGTTTAACCACACCCTGAAAACCACGACCCTTGGATGTTCCGATGACATCGACCAATTCACCGGTCTGAAAAATATCAACATTCAGAACGGTACCAACCGGTGAAGGATCATCCACACGGAACTCACCGAGAACCGCATTGGAGGGAACACCGGCCTTTTTAAAATGTCCGAGAACCGGCTTGGTCATGTTCTTTTCTTTTCTCTTACCGAAACCAAGTTGCATGGCACTGTAGCCATCCTTCTCGGCGGTTTTCACCTGAACGACCGTACATGGACCCACTTCGAGGACGGTGCAGTTTTGCTGACGACCCTTGTCATCGAAAATGCTGGTCATCCCGACCTTTTTACCAATTAAACCTAACATGATGGCTTACCTGTTTCTTTTAAGATTTGATCTCAACATCCACACCAGCGGGCAACTCGATTTTCAAAAGCTGATCAATCGTCTTGCTGGTTGGGTTCAGAATGTCAATGATTCGCTTATGGCTACGCGTTTCGAACTGCTCCCGGGACTTTTTGTCGACGTGCGGAGACCGGAGTACGGTATAGAGAGCCCGTTTGGTCGGCAGCGGAACAGGCCCGGAAATGACGGCACCAGTCGACTTGGCTGTTTGAATAATCCGTTTTGCGGACTTATCAATCAGATTGTGATCGTAAGATTTTAATTTAATACGGATTTTCTGGGTTGACATCTTACAGCCTCTTATTCAATAATCTTACCAACGACACCAGCACCCACGGTACGTCCGCCTTCGCGGATAGCGAAGCGAAGACCTTCTTCCATGGCCACGGTGGTGATCAG